>CAZWGY010000004.1:4411-18496 GCA_964633575.1 uncultured Desulfobacteraceae bacterium | reverse complement strand
GGCCTGAGCCTCGGTGTATTCGATGAGGCCGAGATCCACGGCCCGCCAGATAACGGATCGGCCGGGTCCGGCTTCCCCGGAAGCAGCATCAGCGGTCATGGTTCATCCCTTATTTCACCGCGAGGTCGATCATAAAGGTGACGGTCCCGGATTTCCCATCACGAGTGACTGGAAATCGGGTCCCTTCCACGGATCGGGTCAGGCAACTGACAAGGTCCTTGTCCCCAAGGGTTTCTTTACCGACCGTCACGCCGGTCACCCCGCCGGCTCCATCCAGGGCGATGGTCAGCTCGATTTCCCCGGACAGGCGCGGATGGCGGGCCTTAGCCGCGCGAACACACCGTTTCAGAACCTTTTTGAGGCTATCGTTGAAAAACCGGTTCAGCGCGTCGGCGTCGAGATTCTCCGAAGTCCGGGTCCGGTCGGGTTTGAGGGCGACGGTAACATCGGCCGTCACTTCCGATCGGTCCGCTTTCGGTTCGGGAACGGGGGTTTTCAATTCAGCGGCCATCTCGGTGGGCATGGCCAGGCTACGGACAACGCCCTTGGATCTGGATTGAAAAGCTCCAGACGCGGCACCCACCGCCGTGTCCGGCACTCCCGACGGGAGAGGCAGGGGCTGCTTGATGGTGGTTACCTCGTCGCCCTCCCGGCGGACCCGGCTGTCGATGGCGATAAATGATGTGTATTGGGTCAGGAGGTTGTATTGGAGCCCCAGCCGGGTCACTTCGGCGGTCGTCTCCGGATCCCGCTGGACGCCGTTATAATCGGAGAGAAGCGCGATCCGGTGGCGGGCCCAGAGGTAGGCCAGGGCGTCATGGGCCGTCTCCGAAGATTGCCGTTCTACTTCGATTTCAGCCGTGTACGGCCCGCTCCCGGTCCGTCCGCTCAGGCGGATGGTTCCGGCGGGCTTCCCCCGCCACTTGCCGAAGACAATCACCGGCCGCTGGGCAAAGACGTCGGGCACGGTGGGCGGCTCTATGTCGTAAACCTTGAAGCCGTCGAAATCGAGATCAACGTGAGTGAGCAGAGGCGTCTGGATGTATTCCCGGAATGTCGTTGCCCGGCCGGCGGCTTCGGATGCCTCGGTCACCACAAAGGGCGCTCCCATCCCGGCCCGGGCCATCCCCTCGATGAGAAACCGGTTGACGCTCCGGCCGATCCCGAAGGCAAAGACGCTCGCCTCGTTTAAGTGGTTCCGGATGAGGTCGAAGGTTTCCCGTTCCACGTTGACATAGCCGTCGGTGACCACCACGAAGGTCCGGGCATGGTTATCGGTGCCGGGGAGAGAGAGGGCCTGGTTGAGTGCCGGGAGAATCCGGGTTCCCCCGCCGCCGTGCTGGTTGTCGATATGACTCAGGGCCCGGCTGACGTTGTCGGCGGTGGCCGGCAGGGAGGTTTCGGCCAGGAGCTGGGAGCCGCCGGAGAAAAGGAGGACGTTAAACCGGTCGGCCGGCCGGAGATGGCCGATCAGGTCCTTGAGGAGGGTCTTGGAGACGTCCAGGGGAAAACCGCGCATGGAGCCGGAGACATCCACGATAAAGACGTACTCCCGGGGCGGGATCGTCTCCGGGGCCACCCGGTCCGGCGGCTGGACCATCATGAGAAAAAAGCGCTCCGATTCGCCCTCGTGGAGCAGAAGGCCGGTCTGAATCTTACCCCCCTGGAGCCGATACCGAAGGATGAAATCCCGGTCGCCGCCGCCCTTTTCCGACGGGTCGAGACGGACCCGGGCCACCGACCGGTCCCGGAAATCGACCTTGACCGAATGGCTGGGACAGCTCACCTCGGCAATGGGCATCCCGGCCGAAATGGTGGCCTGGATATCGAAGGTGTACGGCGGAGCCTCGCCCTCGCTGAGATAGGGGTTTTCAACCCACTGCTCGGAATCCGGCGCGCCGGCTTCGGGGGTTTCGGAGTATCGAGGCCCCACCACCGTCGGGTAAATCAGCTCGTAAACCCCGTCCTCGGGCACCAGGAGCTCAGTGTACTTGAGCTCCACCTTGATGACGTCGCCCGGCAGGATGTTGGCCACGTTCATCTGAAAGACGTTGGGCCGCTGCTGCTCCAGCAGCGAAGCGCTCCGGCCGGCCTCCCGGGCCGCTTCATAATCCCGTCGGGCCTGCTCCCGCTCCTTGATTTCGGCCACGATGGTCCGCTCGCCGATGGTCATCCGCATCCCGTAAACCGCTGCCCGGGTGGATGCCGGAAAGACGTAGATGGCTTCCAATGGGCGGGAGCCTTTGTTTTCGTAGGTCTGAGTGACCCGGATATCGGCAATGACCCCGGCGATCTCCACCTCGGCCGTTGTCGATTTCAGGGGCAGCCGGTCGGTTTCCGGGTCATCGCTTTGGACCAGAAAATAGGGGGACAGCGTCTTGTCCGCCGACGGCTCCGGCTGAGCGGCCGCGAACAGGGGAATAGCGAAGACCAACATCGGAACGATGGGCCAGACCATCAGTTTTCGGGCCTCTATCATATCGAGCCTCCTTTGGGTTGTCTGGATCAGGGCCGCCGGGCGGCCGCCGTGAATGTTGATTCCGTCTCAGGGATCACCGGTTCCATGTTGATACTTTAACCATACCGGTCGGGATGCCGGGGATGCAAGCCCTTTTCCGGGGTCGGGGCGATTTTTGGGTGGAGCAAAAAAAGTGTTGACTAAAACTAAACACCTTGTTAATTATAAGTCAACACGATGACGTGATCCTGACCTGACCCCATGGAGAACCACTGTGAAGCCATCCTTTGACCAATTTTTCGACCGAGTCCGCGAATCCACCGGCATCGCCAATCAGAACGACCTGGCCCGGTTTCTGGGAGTCCACCGGTCCGCCATCACCCAGGCCAAGGCCAAGGGCCGGGTTCCGGACAAGTGGATATTGAAGCTCTCCCAATCCTATGGTCTGGATTCCGGTTGGCTTCAGACCGGAACAGGCCACGCTCTGGCGGCGGACGGGCGGTTTATGCGGATTCCCAAGGTCAAGGCCCGGTTGTCGGCCGGCGGCGGGTCGTTTGTCGTCGATCCCTACGTGGACCATTACCAGTCCTTCCGGCGGGACTGGCTCCGGAAAAAGGGCGATCCCAAGGGGATGGTCATGATGGATGTCACCGGCAACAGCATGGAACCGGAGCTCAAAGACGGCGACACCCTCCTCATTGACCGGTCCCGAACGGAAATCCTGTTCGGAGCCGTCTATGCGGTGGGCGTGGATGACGCCATCCTGGTCAAGCGCCTGGAAAAGCGGCCCGGCGGACTGGCGCTGATAAGCGACAACCCGGCCCATGCGCCCATCGAGATCATCGGCGATGAAGTCGAGGGCATCCGGATTATCGGCAAGGTGATCTGGGTCGGCCGGGAATACCGGTAGGCCGCCTTCCCGACTTCGGGTCCGGCGGCCGTTTTTATGCGGCAAATGTTTAGTTTTATAAACATATATGTTGATTTAAGACAACATTTCGGAGGCGACCATGAAAACCGACGGGAGCACCGATAACCTCGGACTGAAACGGCTGATCAAGCGGTATCGCCGGGAGTTCCGGATTCCCGAGAACATCGATCATTACGCCCCGGCCGATTTCCGGGCCGCCGAGCGAAAGTTCATCAAATACGCCCTGAAAACCGGGCGTTGACCTCAAACCCACCCAATTGAAGGAGACCAATCATGAACATCCGAGAAGAGCTGACCCCGACCATCCTGAAGATGCGGACGCTTGCCGATTCCCTGGGACAATCGCCATACTCCCCGGTCAGCCGGACCCGTCCCCGTCCGGCTCGACCGATCGGGGCCGACGGGCCGGCGATGGCCGGCTTTCTGACCGGTCTGGCCGATGAGATCGAAGAGGTTCTGATGGACTGGGCCGACCGGACGGAGACCTCGCCCCGGCGGAAGGCTCCGTTTCTGCGGCGGGTCGTCGGCTGAAACGTCGCCCCGCCGGCCCGGGAGCAAAAAATCCGCGCCGCTCCCTTGAAACCGCTTCGGATGTGGGCTATACTGAGGGGTTATGTTAATCGGTCCTACGGGGCCGAAATCCAACTGAAGGGCGCGGCAATTGATGCAAAGAAACGACTTTATACGAAATCTGGCGATTATCGCCCACGTCGATCATGGGAAAACCACCCTGGTCGATGCCATGTTTGCCCAAAGCGGGGTGTTCCGGGTCGGGCAGTCGGTCCAGGAGCGGGTCATGGACACCCTGGACCTGGAGCGGGAGCGGGGGATCACCATCGCCGCCAAGAACTGCTCCGTGGTCTATGAGGGCACCAAGATCAACATCATCGACACGCCGGGCCACGCCGATTTCGGCGGGGAGGTCGAGCGGGCGCTTACCATGGCCGACGGCGCGCTCCTCCTGGTGGACGCATCCGAAGGGCCTCTCCCCCAGACCCGGTTTGTCCTCAAAAAGACCTTCGAGATGGGCCTGCCCATTATCGTGGTGATCAACAAGATCGACCGGAAGGACGCCCGGCCCGATGCGGTTCTCGACGACATTTACGACCTCTTTATCGACCTCGGGGCCGACGAGGACCATCTCGATTTCCCATATCGGTATGCCGTCGGCCGTGACGGAGTGGTCCGGGAAACCCCCGACGGGCCGGAGACCGACCTCCGGCCCCTGTTCGACCTGATCCGGGAGTATATCCCCCCGCCAACGTTCGAGCCGGACGCGCCCTTCCGGATGCGGGTGGCGGACCTCGGCTATTCCGATTACCTGGGACGGCTGGCCATCGGAAAGGTGGAAAGCGGGCGGGTCGAATTCCGCGACAGCCTGATCCGGATCGGCCGGGACGGCCGGGCGCGGCCGCTCAAGGTCGCCAATATCCAGGTTTACGAAGGGGTTGGGCTCCGGGAGGCCGAAGCGGCCGACCCCGGCGACATCATCGTCTTAGCCGGCGTCGAGGACGTCGAGATCGGGGATACCATCTCCCGGCCGGACAACCCCCTGGCCCTCCCCCGGATTCACGTGGACGAGCCGACGGTCTCCATGCGGGTTGCCATCAACACATCCCCCTTTGCCGGCCGGGAAGGGACCATTGTCCAGTCGAGGAAGATTCGGGAGCGGCTCTTCAAGGAGACTCTCCGGAACGTGGCCATTCAGGTGACGGAAGCCGAAGGCGGCGAGGTCTTCCTCGTCAAGGGGCGGGGCGAGCTCCAGATGGCCATTCTCATCGAAACCCTCCGGCGGGAAGGCTATGAGCTGACGGTGGGCCGGCCCGAGGTGATCCTGAAATACGCCGACGGCGGGCCGCTCGAACCGGTCGAGCATCTGATCATCGACTGCGATGAGGCATTTACCGGGGTGGTGACGGAAAAGCTGTCGATCCGGAAGGGGCGACTCGTTGACATGGCTCACCGGGCCAGCGGCCGGGTCCGGCTGGAATTCAGCATCCCGTCACGGGGGCTCATCGGCTACCGCGACGAGCTCCTCACCGACACCCGGGGGACCGGGATCATGAACGGCTACCTCTCCGGGTATGAGCCCTACCGGGGCGAGTTTCCCACCCGCCGGACCGGCTCCATCGTCTCCGACCGGGGGGGCGCCGCCGTGGCTTACGCCCTGTTCAACCTCGAGCCTCGAGGCCAGATATTCGTCATCCCCGGCGATCCGGTTTACGAGGGGATGATTATCGGCGAGCACAACCGCTCCGTCGATATCACCGCCAACCCCTGCAAGGAAAAGAAGCTCACCAACATGCGGGCCTCCGGGCGGGATGAAAACGTGATCCTCACCCCGGTGTTGCCCATGTCCCTGGAACGGGCCATCCACTTTATCCGGGAAGACGAGATGGTGGAGGTGACGCCCCGGTCGATCCGCCTTCGGAAGGCCGAACTCTCCGCCCAGCGGCGCCAGCAGATGGCGGCGCGCCGGCGGAAGAGCGCTTAAGGGAATCCGGGGGGCCCCCGACGCCAATGAGCGGTTCGGCATCCTATCCGGACCTCCGCCGGATCGCCCGGTCCCACTTCGACACGGCCCGGGGCAGCCACGACTGGGACCACACCCGGCGGGTCCTGGCGCTGTGCGAGCGGATCGGGCCGGCCGAGGGGGCGGACATGGCGGTCCTTCGGCCGGCGGCCCTGCTCCACGACATCGGCCGCTCCGACCAGGACCGCTCGTCCGGAGCCGTCTGCCATGCGGAGCGGGGCGCCGAGATGGCCCGGCGGATCGTCCGGGCCATCCCCCTGTCCGACCCCCGGCGGGAAAACATCATCCACGCCATCCGAGCCCACCGGTTCCGGGGGAATCCCCGTCCAGAAACCGTCGAGGCGAAAGTCCTCTTCGACGCCGACAAGCTCGACGCCATCGGCGCCATTGGCGTGGCCCGGGCCTACCTTTTCGCCGGCGAGATCGGTGCCCGGCTCCACAGCCCCGACGTGGATGTGACCGCCTCCGCCCCTTATTCCAAGGACGACACCGGTTACCGGGAGTACGTGGTTAAGCTCCGGGGCATCCGCGACCGGATGCTCACCCCCACCGGCCGAACCCTGGCCGAGGACCGCCACGCCTTCATGGAAAGCTTTTTCGAACGGTTTTTAAGCGAGTATGGGGGGAGGATGTAAAGGCCGCCCGATCAGGGGCTCACAACATCTCAATGGCACAGGCCATGGAGACGCCGCCGCCGCCGCAGAGGGTGGCCAGCCCCAGGGTTTTGCCCCGGGCCTTCATTGAATGGATGAGGGTGACCATGATCCGGGCGCCGGTGGCGCCCACCGGGTGACCCAGGCCGATCCCCGACCCGTTGACGTTGGTGATCTCCCGATTCAGCCCCAGCTCCCGCTCACAGCCGATGTACTGAGCCGCGAAGGCCTCGTTGACCTCCACCAGCTCGAAATCCCCGATGGACAAGCCGCCGCGGGACATCAGGTCCCGGACCGCCGGAACCGGTGAAAGCCCCATGATCGACGGATGGCAGGCGCCTCGCCCCGTGGCCCGGATTCGGGCCAGCGGGGTGAGCCCCAGCTCCCGGGCCTTTTCCGCTGAGGTGATCACCATGCCGGCTGATCCGTCGTTGATCCCCGAAGCGTTGCCGGCCGTCACCGTCCCGGTTTTCGGGACAAAGGCCGGCGGCAGGGCCGACAATTGTTCCAGGGTGATACCGGGGCGGAAATGCTCGTCCTTGTCGAAGCTGATCGGCGGCTTTTTCCGCCGGGGAACCTCGACGGGAACGATCTCCTCGACAAAAGTGCCGTCCAGGGTGGCCCGTTCCGCGGCGTTGTGACTCCGGAGGGCCACCTCGTCCATTTCAGCCCGGCCGATGCCGAGGTGCTGGGCTATGAATTCGGCGGTGTGGCCCATGATGTAGGGCTTGCCCACGAAATCCCGGAGCGGCGGCTGAGTGGCGTCCACCGGGCCGTCTTCGGGATGGGGGATGATGTGGGAGCCGCAGTGGAGCGCGTGGATCATGGCGTCCACCAGGACCCCGTCCTGGAGCCGGCATCCCCAGCGGGCTCCGGGGACGGTGTAGGGAACCCCGGACATGTGCTCCACCCCGCCGGCCAGAATGACGTCGGCCATCCCCGCCTGGATGGCGGCCATCCCCGAAATCACCGCCTCCATCCCGGAGATACAGACCCGGTTGATGGTGACCGCGGTCACTGAGTCGGGGATGCCGGCCAGGAGGGCCCCCACTCGAGTCACATTCAGGGCATCGGCCGGCTCGATGCAGCAGCCGTACCGGATATCGTCGAGGATCGCCGGGTCGATACCGGCCCGGCGGACCGCGGCATCCATGGTGACGCTCGCCAGACGGGCGGCGTCCATATCGCGCAAGGTCCCGCCGAACGCGCCGATGGCGGTCCGGCAGGCGGAAACGATGACCACGTCCTTCATCTGATGATCAGCTCCTTATGGATAAGCGTTTAAAGATTCCGTGAGGGTCCCGGTCAGGGTAACCGGGTATTTACCTAAAGCGATATACCATTGGTAAACAGCCTGTCAACCGCAATCACCCGGTAAGCCCGGTAATTTGCGGCTTGACAATGGGAGCCGGGTTTGAAATCAGGAAAGCGGACGGAACAGCGCAATGCCGAAATCCCTATACTCAGGAGGTACCATGGACAAGCTGCAAGTAATCTCGTTTGGCGCGGAGGACATCGAAAACGTCCTTTCCAACATGAACCAGAAGTCGCTCGACGGCCTGGCCTTCGGGGCCATCCAGCTCGACGGCTCCGGAAAAATCCTCGCCTACAATTCCACGGAAGGGGCCATCACCGGGCGGAAACCCGAAGAGGTAATCGGGAAGAACTTCTTCCGGGAGGTCGCTCCCTGTACCAACCGCCCTGAGTTCTACGGGGTCTTCCGTGAGGGGGTGAAGGCGGGTCAGCTCAACACCATGTTCGAGTACGTCTTCGACTACAAAATGACCGCGACCAAGGTGAAGGTCCACATGAAAAAGGCCCTGGTGGGCGACACCTACTGGATCATCGTCAAGCGGCTCTACCGGGCCTGATCGGCCTCGATGCCCATGGAGCTTTGCCGACCGGCCATTGAACGGGTCCTGGTCAGCCTGATCCGGGAACGTCTGACGGCGATCCGGGGGACGGTGGACGACCTGCCGCCGGTGGAGACCTGGGGAACGGATACCCCTTTGGGAACCGACGGCCTGGCGGCCGATTCCATGGAGCTCCTGACCCTGGCCGGCGATGTCACCCGGTATTTCCATCTCCACGAGGCCGGGGTGGAAGACTATCTCCTGCGATACCGGCGCCTGGGGGAATGGGTCGAGATCATCGAGGCGGCCCGGGACCGGGGAGCGACCGCGATCACCTTTGCCACATCCGGGACCACCGGCGAGCCTCGGTTTTGCGACCACGCCTGGGCCGCTTTGGCTCAGGAGATCGACGCTCTGGCCGGGCTCTTCCCGGACCGGCGGCGGGTGGTGGGGACCGTCCCGGCCCATCACATCTACGGCTTTCTCTTCACCGTCATCCTGCCGGCGCGGCTGGGGATACCGGTTCGGGATACCCTGACGGAAGCCGTCCCCGGTCTATCGCGAAGCCTGACTCCGGGTGACCTGATCGTATCCCATCCCCTTTACTGGGCCTACATCGCCCGGACCCGGCCCCGGTTTCCCGAAGATGTCCAGGGGGTCACCTCCACGGCCCCCTGTCCGCCGGAGTTGGCCGGCGATCTGAAGGCGGCCGGTCTGGAACGCCTGGTCGAAATCTACGGGGCCACCGAGACCGGAGGGATCGGGGTTCGGGAATCCCCGGATGCTCCGTTCCGACTCCTCGATCATTGGACCCGGGTCGGCGACCGGGTGGCCCGGACCCTTCCCGATGGCAGCCAAGAGAGTCCGGTTTCCCCGCCGGATCATCTGGTATGGGAGACCGACCGGTGCTTTCGCCCGGCGGGGCGGCGGGACGGGGCCGTGCAGGTTGGAGGAATCAACGTCTTTCCGGAAGCGGTGGCCCGGCGGATTGCCGAACATCCCTGGGTGGCCGACTGCGCGGTCCGGCCGGGGGGCGACGCCGAGGGCGGGCGGTTGAAGGCGTTGATTGTGCTCGAACGGGGGGTCAAGCCCGACGGTGAGGTCCGTCGGGCATTACGGCGTTGGATGGAGGAACAACTGACGACAGCGGAGCGGCCGGTCCGAATCGATTTCGGGCCGGCCGTGGTTCGGAACGAGATGGGGAAGTCGATCAACTGGTCGGCGGGAGATTAAGCGTCGAGAATCGGCTCCAACTGGTCCATCCGGGTGATGTGGTGATCAGCGTCGAGGGCGGGGTTGGCGAACGCCACAAAGCTCATGCCGGCGGCCCGGGCCGCCTCCTGGTCGATAGGGGAGTCGCCCACGTAAAGGGCGGTCTCCGGCCCGACGCCGAAGTGATCGAGGACCTTGAGGAGCTCGTCGGGGTGGGGCTTTGGCCGCTCGACATCGAGTGAGGTCACCACCAGGTCGAAATCGGCCGACAGATCGAAGACCGAGAGAACCCGGGCCATGGTGTCGGCCCGGTTGGTGGCGATTGCGGTCCGGAATCGTTTCCGGAGCCGGGAGAGGACCGGCTTGAGGTCCGGTGCCATCTCCATCAGCTCGATAAACGGCTCGTAGCCCATCTCGGCGCGGAAGTCCTGGGCCGCCTTGAAGGTCCGGGGATCCGAAAAGAGCATGGCAATGACCTCGTCGGCCGTCTGCATCTGGGCTTGGACAGTCTCCGCGTCGTTCATGGGCGGGCGGCCGAAACGGTTTAAAATCCGGTTGTAATAAGCGGTGTTGGCCTTCACGCTGTCGAACAACACCCCGTCACAGTCGAAGACCACCACCTGAATCCCGTTATTCACCCCGGCCTACCCTTTTGCCTTGGGATCGCGGGAACCTGACGTGCCGTCATCCCCTTTGAGGACGTTTTCGAAGATGTTGCCGTAAACCGGCAGCCGGATCTCCGGCTTGACCTCGGAGTCGGTCTCGAGATAGACGGTGGTGAAGTAGCGCCCCTTATGGTTCTTCAGGTTTTCGATGGTGACCACGTAAGCGGGACGATCGCCGTCCGTTTTCGGTTCCACCGCCACCTTGATGTTCCCCTCCTGGCTCAGCCGGGTCCCGGTGATTTTAAACGGGTACTTATCCTCGGGGATGATGGTCACCCGCTGGGACAGGGGCTGACCCACCGGGCCGTTGAGTCGAATCCGCCGGGGATTGATCCGGGCGAAGCGCTCCACGTGACCGAAAACCGTAAGCTGGAGCTGGGATTTCTCGGGGGAGTTGGTGTGGACGGTGATCCCCTTTTTGAGAATTCGTCCGCCGTAACCGTTGGTGTTGACCTTGATCTTGACCGTTCCCTCGCCGCCGGGAGGGATCTGCCTCGTGTAAGAGGCCGCCGTGCAGCCTCACCCGGTCTGGACCTTTTCGATGGTCAGCTCCGATCCGCCCGTGTTCCGGATAACGTAGTCGTGGACGACCTCCGTGCCTTCAACCACCGGCGGGAATTCATATTTGGCATCAACGGCCACCGGCAGGGGAGGGCCGCTTCCGGTCTCGGCCGTGAGACCGGCTCCGCCGACCGCCAGCAGGATAGCCGCGGTGAGAGTCACGACAATGAAGGATTTTCCGTTCATGAATGGTGCTCCTTTGAATTAAGTGGGATGGATGCCCGTTTATGTTTAAAATTAGTAGCCTACTGCTAACTGTCGGATTTTGTCAAGCCCCTTTTCCAAGACTCCGGGACTATCGCCGGTTTCGGCGGTTTGACCGGGAGCCGGTTTTGCGCTATTGTGATTTCGATCGACACACCGGATCGGCCATCACTGAGAATAACCACGCGGAAACCGGTGTCAATCCCCAACCCCCGGGGGAACGGCTCATGCTCGGCGCGCCTTCCACATACCGCTATAACCTGGTCATCAAGCTCATCACCGCCGTCGGCGCGACTCTCCTGTTGAGCATCTCCATCTGGGCCGTTTTCAACATCCGCCATACGAAGAACATGCTCATGGCGAGCAACCTCGAAGGGGCCGACCGACTGACCAACACCATCCGTTTGGGCACCCACTTCGCCATGATGCTCAACTCCCGGGACGACATCAACCAGATTATCAAGAACATCAGCCGTCAGCCCGAAATCGAAACCATCCGGATTTACAACAAGTCGGGGGAAATCAAGTTCTCGAATGACCAGACGGAGGTGGGCCGGTTCACCAATATCAAGGATGAAGCCTGCTACATCTGCCATCGGACCGAGCCTCCCCAAACCGCCCTGATTCTCTCCCAGCGGTCCCGGATCTTCGAGTCGAAAGTCGGGGATCGGTATCTGGGGATCATCAGCCCCATCTACAACGAGCCGGGATGCGCCACCGGAGACTGCCACGTCCATCCCGAAAACAAGCATGTTCTGGGGGCCCTGGATGTGGTCATGTCTCTTAAGACCACCGACGCTCAGATCCAGAAACTCCAGCGGGGGGTGATCTTCATGGCCGGGTTTACCTTTCTCACCACCTCGGCCATCCTCTTCGTTTTCGTTCTGAGGTTCATCAACCGGCCCATCCGGAAGCTGGTCCGGGAGACCCGACGGATCTCCGAGGGGGATTATTCGGGCAACGCCGCCCTGGAGCGAAACGACGAGCTGGGCTATCTCGGAGCGGCAATCAACCGGATGGGCCGGGCCATCGGCCAAAAGGAGGCCGAGCTGGAGCGGCGGAAGGACGAATACCAGAGCCTCTTCGAGGGGGTCCCGTGTATTGTCACCGTCCAGAACCGGGATTACCGGCTCCTTCGCTACAACCGGGAGTTCTCCGATCTTTTCGATCCCCAGCCGGGGGATTTCTGCTATCACGCCTACAAGGGGCGGACGGAGAAATGCGTGGTCTGCCCGGTGGAGCGAACCTTTGAAGACGGAGAAGTCCATTACAGCGAAGAACAGGCTCGAAACCGGGACGGGACCATGACCCACTGGATCGTCCGGACCTCGCCCATCAAAAACACCGACGGCGAGATCGTGGCGGCCATGGAGATGTCGCTGGACGTCACCCATACCAAGTTTCTGGAACAGCAACTGGCTCAGACGGAAAAAAAGTATTACGCCTTTTTCAATAACATCCCCAACCCGGTCTTCGTCTTAGACGCCGAGACCCTCGGGATCATCGACTGCAACGACCCGGTGACCTCGATCTACGGCTATGCCAAGGAGACGATCATCGACCGGCCCTTCTCCGAGTTTTTCCTTGAGGATGAACGTGACGCCTATGTGGCCGCCCTGCGGACCGAGACGGTTCTCGACCGGGTCCGTCACCTCACCCGCAATGATCGGATCATCTTCGTCAACATCCGGGTCTCCCCGGCGGAATACGGTGACCGGAAGGTCATCCTGGTGACCACATCCGACATCACCAAGCGCCTGGAGGCCGAGCAGCAGCTCACTCAGGCCAGCAAGATGGCCACCCTCGGGGAAATGGCCACCGGCGTCGCCCATGAACTCAACCAGCCGCTCACCGTGATCAAGACCGCCTCATCCTACCTGGCCAAAAAGCTGGGTGACGGGAGCGAGACCGACCCGGTGGTCAAGATGGTCCGGAAGATCAGCACCAACATCGACCGGGCATCCCGGATCATCACCCACATGCGACAGTTCGCCCGGAAATCGGAGATACGGCTGGAGGCGGTGGGGGTCAACGAGGTCCTCGAAAAGGCCTACGAGATGTTCAGCCAGCAGCTCAAGGTCCGGGGAATCGAGGTGGATTGGGACCTGGGCGAGGACATCCCGCCCATCCAGGCTGATCCGGGCCGGCTGGAGCAGGTCGTCGTCAACCTCCTCATCAACGCCCGGGACGCCATCGAGGAGCGGTTGGAACGGGATGAAGGAGCCGAGCGCCGGATTCACCTCGCCACCCTGGCCCGGTCCGGCACCGTGACGGTCCGGATTTGCGATACCGGAATCGGGATATCCCCGGCAGTGGCCGAGAAGGTGTTCGAGCCCTTTTTCACCACCAAGGAGGTGGGCAAGGGGACCGGGCTGGGGCTCTCCATCAGCTACGGCATCGTCAAGGACTTCCGCGGGGACATCTGGGCGGAGCCGGAGATCGACGGCGGCACCTGCTTTGTGCTCCGCTTTCCCGTCAGGGAGACCCGATGACGGCCGAGACGATCCTGCTGGTGGACGACGAGGAAGACATCCGGGACGTCCTCTCCATCTTCCTCACCGACATGGGCTACCAGGTGGTGACCGCCGCATCGGGCGCCGAAGCCCTGGATGCCTTCGACCGGCAACCCGCCCCCATTGTCCTGTCCGACATCAAGATGCCCGGCATGGACGGGATCGACCTCCTGGAAGAAATCAAATCCCGGGCCCCCGACACCGAGGTGATCATGATCACCGGCCATGGAGACATGGACCTGGCGGTAAAAAGCCTCAAGCGGGATGCCACCGATTTCATCACCAAGCCGATCCACGACGAGGCCCTCGAAGTAGCATTGAAACGGGCCTGGGACCGGATCGGGATGCGGGAGCAAATCCGGGCCTACACCGAAAACCTCGAGTCCCTCGTGGCCGAAAAGACCGAGCGGCTTCTGGCGGCCGAGCGGATGGCCGCCGTGGGCCAGGCGGTGGCCGACATCGCCCACACCATCAAAAACATCGCCTCGGGGCTCACCGGCGG
>CAZWGY010000004.1:1618-4311 GCA_964633575.1 uncultured Desulfobacteraceae bacterium | reverse complement strand
GGCCGCGAGCCGGGGGACGGCTGGGTCCGCCTGACCACAACGCCTCTGGACGGCGGCGGGGTAGCTTACACGATTGACGACAACGGCGCCGGCATGGACCCCGAGACCCGGTCCCGGATCTTTTCGGGGTTTTTCACCACCAAGGGCGCCGAAGGCACCGGGATCGGCCTGATGATGAGCCTGAAGATCGCCGAGGGCCACGGGGGCGCCATCGAGGTCGATTCGGCCGAGGGCGTCGGCACCACCGTGACCGTCCGGATTCCAGGCCCGCCGCCGGCAAAAAACCGTCGTTGACGCCGACCGGGTTTTGGTGTAGGAAAGATCGATAACCGGCGGGCAGAAGCCCCCATTGTCCCTGTCGCCCCGATTTCAACCGATTGCCACGAAGGCCAGTGGGATCACGAAGATCCATCCAGCCGCGCTCGTGGCTTTTTTGTGTCCACTTGAGGAGGTCACCCATGAACACCCGCTTTTTCACATCCCTGATCGTCGCCGCCGCCATCCTGGCCGCCGGTCCCGCCGCCGCCCATTACGGCATGGTCATCCCCTCGGACAGCATGGTCATGCCCGAGGACGAACGCACCATCACCCTGACGCTATCCTTTTCCCATCCCTTTGAGCGGATCGGCATGGAGCTGGTCCGGCCGGAAGCCTTCACCGTGACCGGCAACGGGACCACCGAAGACCTCGCCGCCGCCCTGAAACCGACAAAAGTAATGGATCAGCCCGCCTGGACCGCCGACTACCGCCCCAAGCGCCCCGGCGCCTACATCTTCGCCATGACGCCTCAGCCCTACTGGGAACCGGCCGAAGACCTGTTCATCGTCCATTACACCAAGACGGTGGTGGCCGCCTACGGCGACGATAGCGGATGGGACGCCGAGATCGGTCTCAAGACCGAGATCGTCCCCCTGGCCAGGCCCTTCGGGCTTTATGCCGGCAACGTCTTTCAGGGGATCGTCAAGGTCGATGGCAAGGCCGTGCCCTACGCTGAGGTCGAGGTGGAGTATTACAACGAGGACGGCCGGGCCAAGGCCCCCACCGACTACATGATCACCCAGACGGTCAAGGCCGACGCCGACGGGGTCTTCACCTACGCGGCGCCCCGGGCCGGCTGGTGGGGGTTTTCCGCGCTGAATAGCGCCGACTTCACCCTGCCCCAGGGAGATGAGCAAAAAGAGGTCGAGCTGGGCGCGGTCCTCTGGGTCCGGTTCCAGCAATGGTCGGCCGAGTGATCCGGTAGGGGAGCGGACGGCCATGCACATCGCCGAAGGCGTGCTTTCCGGGCCGGTGCTGATTTCGGGCGCGGCCCTGGCCGCGGCCGGGACCGCCGTGGGCCTCAAGCGGTTGGACTACGACCGGATTCCCCAGGCCGCGGTCCTCTCGGCCGCCTTTTTCGTGGCATCCCTGGTCCACGTCCCGGTGGGGCCGTCCAGCGCTCACCTGATCTTAAACGGCCTGGTGGGGCTACTCCTGGGATGGGCCGCGTTTCCGGCCATCCTGGTGGCCCTTTTGCTCCAGGCGGTCCTTTTCCAGTTCGGCGGGATCACCACCCTCGGAGTCAACACCCTGATCATGGCCTTGCCGGCGGTGATCTGCCACGGCCTGTTCGCCCCCTGGATTCGGCCGGCCCGCGCCGCCCGGACGGCGGTGGCGGCCGCGTTCGCCTGCGGGGGGCTTGCCGTGTTCCTGGCATCCCTGGTGGTGGGCCTGGCCCTGACCGCCACGGCGGAGAGCTTTTTCGAGATCGCCGCCGCCGTAGTGGCCGCCAACCTGCCGGTCCTGGTCATCGAAGGGATCATCACCGCCTTCTGCGTGGGCTTTTTGCGGAAAGTCCAGCCGGGCCTGCTCCCCGGCGCGAATAACGACAATCCCTGACGGGGGCGGCGACGATCCATGACCCGCCGCTCCCCCCAATTGGACTTCAGATCATGCCATTGACCGCTTTACTCCAGACATCGAAATGGGACCTTGCCCCCGTTTGGATCGCCGCCGCCCTGATCCTGGCCCTCGCCGGCCCGGCGGATGCCCATCGGCTCACGGTCTTCGCCTGGGTGGACGGAGAGACCGTCCACGTGGAAAGCCAGTTCGGCAGCGGAAACCCGGTCCAGGGCGGCGAGGTGACCGTGACCACCCCGGACGGGACGGTTGCGGTCACCGGCACCACCGATACATCCGGGGCCTTTTCCTTCAAAGTCCCCAAACGGACCGACCTGACGGTGACCGTCTCCGCCGGCATGGGCCATCAAGGGGAATGGACCGTCCGGGCCGACGAGCTCGGCGCCGCTCCGGCGGATGATTCGACGGCCAAGACTACCCCCGCCGAGGCCGCCCCGTCTCCGTCGTCCGAAGGAGCGGCCGCCGATGCTCCCGAGTCGCCGTCGGGACGGGCGGAAATTTCAGCCGAAGCCATCGAGACGGCGGTGGCCCGGGCCGTGGACCGGAAGCTCGCCCCCCTGATGAAGGCGGTCGGCGAGTTGCAAAATTCTGGCCCGAGCCTGTCGGAGATCTTCGGCGGCATCGGCTACATCTTCGGCCTGGCCGGAGTCGCCCTCTACGTCAGCGCCCGGAAACGGCGGGACCGCGATGCTGGATGAGTCTTTTGCCGTCGGGACCTCGCCGGTTCACCGGATGGACCCCCGGGCCCGGGTCCTTCTGGCCACGGCCTTTTCGATCCTCGTGGCCCTCGCCGA
>CAZWGY010000004.1:0-1518 GCA_964633575.1 uncultured Desulfobacteraceae bacterium | reverse complement strand
TCCAACGCCATCCTTCTGGCCCTGACCGCCTGGGTGGCCACCATGGACCTGGCCACCCTGGGCCACTGCCTCCACCGGCTCCGGGCCCCGGACAAGCTGGTCCACCTGATGCTGATGACCTACCGCTACATCTTCGTCATCGAAGCGGAGTACCGTCGCCTGGTCCGGGCCGCCCGGGTCCGCGGCTTTCGTCCCAAAACCAACCTCCACACCTACCGGACCTATGCCTACCTGCTGGGGATGCTCTTCGTCCTGGCATCGGCTCGGGCTGAGCGGGTCCATCAGGCCATGCGGTGCCGGGGATTTACCGGCCGGTTCCACTCCCTCCACCGGTTCGAGGCCACCCGGATGGACTGGGTGGGCTCGGCGGTGACCCTGCTCCTCATGATCGGCCTCGTCGTTCTCGAATGGAAAACCGAACTCCCCTTATAGCCCTCTCCGGGGTCACCTTCCGGTACCCCGGCGGCCCGGATGTCTTAAACGGGCTCGATTTCTCGGTCTATCCCGGCGAACGGATCGGCCTGTTGGGTCCCAACGGCTCCGGGAAGACCACCCTGTTTCACGTGATCATGGGGTTGGAAACGCCCCGGGCGGGCACCGTCTCCATCTTCGGCAAGACCCTTTCCCGCCCCGCCGATTTCGCCGACGTTTACCAGAAGGTGGGGCTCCTTTTCCAGGACGCCGACGATCAGCTCTTCTGCCCCACCGTCCTCGAAGACGTCGCCTTCGGGCCGCTCAACATGGGCATGGACCGGGACGCGGCCGAGGCAACGGCCCGGCGGACCCTGGACCGCCTGGGGCTGTCCGGGTTCGAGAGCCGGATCACCCATCGGTTGTCGGGCGGGGAAAAGCGGATGGTCTCCCTGGCCACCGTCCTGGCCATGTCCCCGTCGGTCCTGCTCCTGGACGAGCCCACCACCGGGCTCGACACCCGGACCCGGGCCCGGCTGACCGAGGTCTTAAACGACCTCGATATCGCATTCGTCCTCATCTCCCACGAGATGGAGTTTCTCTTCGAAATGACCGACAAAGTCCATGCCATGGAAAACGGGCGGATTCTGGCCAACGGGACGGTCCGGCTCCACCAGCACGTCCACGCTCACCCCCACGGCTCCCATCCTCACGAGCACCGGTAGCCGGCCGTGCGGCGCTTCTACCTGCCCGACGGCGCGGCCCCCGGCGAGACCGCCCGGATTCGGGGCGATGAAGCCGCCCACATCCGAAAGGTCCTCCGGATGGCCCCGGGAGACCCGATTCAGCTCGTTGATGGACGCGGCGGAGTCTATGACGGGCGGATCGACTCGATATCCGGCGACGGGGTGACGGTGGCGGTCCTCGGCCGGACCGAAGCCGTAGCCGAATCCCCTCTGGCCATCACCGTGGCCCAGAGCTACCTCAAAGACAAAAAGATGGACGGCCTGATCCGCCCGCTCACCGAGCTGGGCATGGCCCGGTGGCTCCCGTTTATCTCCGAACGGTCGGTGCCGGCTCCGGACGGAAAGCGGCTGGCCGGGCGGA
>CAZWGY010000003.1:0-32523 GCA_964633575.1 uncultured Desulfobacteraceae bacterium | reverse complement strand
TCCGGGGCCATCTCAGCGGGGGCACCGGTACCTTCAGCAAGTCTGGAAAACCGTTCGATTGCATCCCGGTACCGTCCGGCTTCGAAAAAGGCGGTCCCGATCTGATATCGGACGGCATCAACTCGGGTGTCTTCCGGGAAGAAATGGAGGAACCGCTCATATTCGGCGATGGCTCTCGGGTAGTTGCCGTCTTCGAAATAGGACCGGGCGAATCCGAGCTGGTCGTCGGCATTAATTTCAGTGGTCGCGGCGGATGAGGCAATCGGAGAAAAGAGAAACAGGATCGACAGCGCTAAAAAGCAAAGCAACCGCCGGGCGTTCAGATTGGCATAGTTGGCAATTCGCATGGGGCTGTTACCACCAGAAATCATTGTGGGTTACCGGATCGTTGCATTTGGGCCTCCCGTTGACCCGAACCCGGGCCGAGCGTTGGCATTCATCCCGGCCGCATCGGAGCAGCCGGTCACAGGCCATGACCCATCCCATGAGAGGGCCGTGTTTCTGGACGGCCCGTTTGGCATAGGCCGAGCATGACGGGTGCATGGGACATCGATCCCCATCGATGGGGGAGATGAGGGTCTGGAACATCCGGAGGGGGATTTCCAGAAAGGGCGTCGGCGGATCGGTTGCGGGTTCCGGTAATGACAAATCGTCTCCGGCAAAACAGTTGCCGGCAACGGCCGTCAATAAACAGAAGGCGACGAAAAGACAGAAGGGGCGCTGCATGGCGGTTATCGCTGGGTCACCCGGAGGACTTCTTCGATGGTGGTGATCCCGTTGAGTATCTTGTGAATCCCGTCTTCTCTGAGGGTTTCGATCCGGGCGTCCTTTTTGATCCGGGCCGAGTCATAGGTTTTGAGGATCAGGCTCTTGAGCTTCTGCTCCATGAGCATGATCTCGATAATGGCCACCCGACCCCGATAGCCGGTTTGGAGACATTTGGAGCATCCCACCGCCTGGTGGATATGGCCCTCTTCGACCTGTTCCCGGCTGATGCCGATGGTTTCGAGGGCTTCGTCGTCCGGCGTGAAGGGAGCTTTGCAATCCTGGCAAAGGACCCGGACGAGTCGCTGGGCCGCTACGGCAATGACGGAGGATGAGATCAAAAACGGCTCGACCCCGATGTCCACGAGCCGGGTGATGGCGCTGGCTGAGTCGTTGGTGTGGAGGGTCGAAAAGACCAGATGCCCGGTGAGGGCCGACTGGACGGCGATTTCAGCCGTCTCCCGGTCCCGGATCTCGCCGATGAGAATGACGTCGGGGTCCTGCCGGACGATGGACCGGAGACCTCTGGCAAAGGTCAGGTCGATCTTGGGATTGACCTGGATCTGGCTGATCCCCTTGATCTGATATTCGACGGGGTCCTCGACGGTGATGATGTTGATGTCCGGCGTGTTGATGGATGCGAGAATCGCGTAAAGGGTGGTCGTCTTGCCGCTGCCGGTGGGGCCGGTGACCAGAATGACCCCGTTGGGTGAGGATACAAGGTGTTTGAGGAGCTTCAGCCGTTCCGGGGACATCCCCAGCTCGTTGATCTCCAGAAGCGACGTGCTCTTGTTCAGGAGTCGAAGGACCACCCGCTCCCCGAAGGTGGTGGGGATGGTCGAGATCCGGACGTCGATGTCCTGGTCGCCAATTTTGACCTCGAGCCGGCCGTCCTGGGGGAGACGCTTTTCGGCGATGTTCATCTTGGACATGACCTTGATCCGGGAGGTCAGCGCCGGTTGAATCCACTTGGGTGGCGTAAGGAGATCGTAGAGGATTCCATCGACCCGGTACCGGACCTTGAAGCTGTCCTGATAGGGTTCCACGTGGATGTCGCTGGCCCGGGCCTTGACCGACTGGGAGATGATGTGGTTGACGAGCTTGATGATGGGCGCGTCACTGGTGTCGTCGAGGAGGTCGGCGGTGTCCTCGATTTCGCTGATGATGGTGGCGCCGTTGTCCTCCATGTCCTGGACAAGCTGCTCGGCCGAATCCCGGTTCAGGTCGTAGGAGATATTGATGGCCGACAGGATCGCTTCACGGGTGGACAGGACCACCTGGAAATGGTCGGCGCCGATGATCCGGATGAGATCGTCCAAGGGTTGAAAGGCCGCCGGGTCGTTGATGGCGATCAGATATCCGGATTGTCCCGACCCTTCATCACGGGCCTTTTCCGGTTTTTCGCCGTTTGGCGCCAGGGGGACCATACAGTACTTTTTAAGGAACTGGATCGAGACCTGCCGGGTCAGCTCGGTGCCGATGTGGTCCATGGGGAGCTTGGGCCAGAACGGAATGTCATACTGGATGCTCAGGGCCTCGAGGAGCTGAGCCTCGGAGATCACCTTCCGCTTGACCAGGATCTCACCGATGGTGCCCCCCTTTTCCGACTGGACTTTGAGGGCGTCATCCATGTCGGCATCGCTGATGCCGGCCGTTTCCGAAAGAATCTGGGAGAGGGGCTTTCTCATGGCGCGTCGGGCGTTTCCGCCGCCTCCGTCTCCGGCGTGTCCTCATCAGGCGGCTCGAGTTCGTCGGTGATGGTCATGGGGTCCATCCGCTCCAGGATCGGCCCGAGATTTTTCCGGTACATCTTGATCCCGTCTGATTCGATCTGGCCGATTTCTTCCTTTTTCTCCTGGTAAATCGTCTCCGCCTCCTCGGGCTTCTGGATCACGTGAGGGGTGAGGAAGACGAAGAGGTTGGTTTTGTCGGCGGAGTTGGACAGTGACTTGAACAGCCATCCGAGCCCGGGGACATCGCCCAGACAGGGGACCTGGTATTCGGTGGTGGATAGGCTGTCGTCGATCAGGCCGCCGATGACGATGGTGTTCTCGTCGTGGACGATCACCGTTGTGTCGATGGTCCGCTTCAGGGTGGATGGACGATCGCCGGTGGTTAGCGTCTGGTCGAGCCGGGTCACCTCCTGGTTGATTTTCAGGCGGATCAGCCGGTCCTTGCTGATTTGAGGCGTGATTTTGAGGGTGATGCCGACGTCCTTGTATTCGTAGGTGTTGTAGGATTCGACCGTGGAAGAACCCGATTTGGTCAGGTAGGGAACGTTTTTTCCGACGGTAATGCTGGCTTCTTCGTTGTCGGTGGTCAGAATCTGGGGCGTCGAGAGGATGTGGACGTTCTTGTCCTTTTTAAACGCCTGGACGATGGCGGCCAGATTGGGAAAGGTCAAATCTCCGATTTTAAGCGGCTCGGAAAAGATTCCGAGGGAAAACCCCGGTGGCAGAAGGCCGACCCCGGTGGGATTAATGAGCCCCCGGACGTTGTCGAAGCCGGTATCACCGCCCGTATAGCCGCCGCCAAAGGCCGCGTCGCTGTCCCGGTAGGTGGTGTCCCCCATGGCGATCCATTCGGTGCCCAGCGAAAAGCCCTTGTTGACGTTGACTTCCATGATCAGGCATTCGATGTAAACCATGGACCGGGGAATGTCGAGCTTTTTGATGATGTCTTCGAGGACGAGATAGTCGTCCTTTTCGGCCATGATAATCAGGCTGTTGGTGGCCTTGTCGGCGGTGATGTTCGTCTTTTCCGAGACGATGGGGGCTTCCTTTTTGCCTTTGGCCGCCGTGGGCTTGGGCGCGGATGACAGGGACTGGAGCACCGTGGCCAGCTCCTCGGCGGTGGCGTTTTCGAGATAGTAAACGTGGATCTTTTCCTTGCCCCGGGGCATCTCCCGGTCGAGGCGGCTGACCAGCTCCCGGATCCGCGCGGTGTCGTCTTCGGATGCGAGGACCACCAGGCTGTTGGTCCGTTCGTCGGCCACGAACTTGCTGATATCGGTGGGGGCCGTCTTTTTCCCGCGCTGTTGCTGCTGGAAAACCGTGGTCAGAAGGCGCACCATGGTGGCGGCATCGCCGTATTCCAGCGGGATTACCGAAATTTCCTGGCCGACCCCGGTCACGTCGATGACCTTGAGAATCCGTAGTAGCCGCTTGATATTGGAATAGACGTCGGTGATGATCAGGGTATTGGTGGGCTGGTAGGGGAGAATCACGCTGCTTTTGGAGATCAGCGGGCGGAAGAGCCGGGTGATCTCGTTGGGATCGGCGTAGCGCAGAGGCACGATCTGGGTGACCACCTTGTCCTCGGGGTCCCGGGCCTCATCCCGGAGCATGGTGTCGATGCTTTTGGTCCGGGCCTCCGGCGAAGACACGATCTTGATCACCTCTCCGGACTCGACGGTGGTGAACCCGTGGACCTCAAGGACCGATTCGAATACCTTATAGGCCTCGTCCACGGAGATCTTCCCCGGGGAAATGATGGTGACCTTCCCCTTGACCCGGTTGTCGATGATGAAGTTCTTCCCGGTCAGCTCGCTGATGAACTTGATAAAGACGTTGATGTCCACGTCGTTGAAGTCGATGGAGACGTAACGTTGAGGCGTCTCGGCGGCTTCGCCGGCGGTCGGAAAGGCAGCCGCGAGGCCGATCAGGACGATTAGGATGAGGATGCCGGTTTTCGATTTCATGGGCTGGATGGTTTGCGCTCCCTTTCCGTTGGCCGACGGTTGCCGGCGCTGATGATGCCGATAGGTCAAGGGGAAAATCCGGTCGGCTGGATCGTCCCTACTCGATATTGTAGTCGATAACGTGGGGCTGGCCCCGTCGCCGGACTTCGACCTGGACATTGGAACCGGATTTCAGGCTCCGGTAGAACCGGAGCGCGTCGTCGACCGACTGGATCTGCTGGCCGTCCACCCCGGTGATGATGTCTCCGCTTCGCAGCCCCAGCTTGGTGAAGATGGAGTTGGGGCGGACCCGCGTCAGCGTCAGGCCGTCCGGCTTTCCGTTTTTAAAATGCGGCCGGATCTTGGCCTGCCGCATGAGGTTGTTGACATTGTTGATGGCCTGGTCGATTTCCTGCCGGTCGATCCGGATGTCATCCCGTTGGCCGGACGGATTGGCTGAGGCCAGCCGCTGGATGGGGTTGGACGGTCGAGGCGACGGCCCACGGGCTTGGGATATATCCCGCTTTTCCATCTCCAGCACCTCCCGCTTGCCATCGACGACAAGGATCACCTTTTCCCGGAGGATCTCCCGGACCGAGGCGTTCTGGATGGTGTCGCCGACCCGGTAGAGGTTCTGCCGCCGTTCCTTGGGGTCTTCGATGACGGCATAGGCCCGGGGCGCGTCCCCGGAGACGGTCCCCCAGAGCTTGAGGTTGAGCTCGGTGGGCTTGAGGGGTTCGACGGTTTCAGGCTCTTCCGCTTTCGGAGCATCTTCCGGAGGCTTGTTTTCACCCGTCTTGAAGAGATTTCGATCGGCGATGGGCTGATAACTGGCCAGAGGGCGGTGCTGTTGGTCGAAAGACGTGTCGGCCGCGGCCGGTGGTGGGGTAAAAGACGGCCCGGCCGCCATCTGGGTTGCCAGGTAACGGTAAAAAGCCGTGACGCCAAAGTAGATCGCCACGGTCAACAGAATCAGGTTGACCAGGGTGAAATATCGTTTCATTGCAAGATATCCCTTATCAATTCAATGGGGCCGGCCCAAAGGTCTATGGTGACGTTAAACCCCGCCTTGGCGGGATTGGAGTAGGCAATGGGGATAAGACAATACCCGACCAGTATATCTTCGACCGATAACACAACCCAAACCTTTGTCCGAAACCCTATAGCATGGAGAAAGCGGGGTTTTCAAGGGTTCCCCGGATTCGGAAAGCCAAGTCGCTCGACCCGCCCCGGCTTTTAAGCAACATTGTCGCCGCCTGGCCCAGGTCGGCCACAAAGGATGGATGCGGGGTGACTTTTCCCGAGAGATTGAGGACGCTGCTTTCCGGCGGGGTTTTCAAGGTGATATCACCGGTCAGCTCGCCGTTCATCTGGGCGCCGGCCAATTGGCACTCCTCGATACGAATCCGGTGGTTCTTATCCATGGTCATCCGGGCCGTGATCCGCTGAAAGGTAAGGGTGCCGATGTCGATGAGCGGCGTGGTCACCTTTAGCCGGATATCGGAGGCGTTGAGCCCTCCTTCGGCCGTCTCCGTGCCGTCCTCGTCCCGGCGGTAGGTCAAAGCGGCGTTGACCGTGCCCTCGATCTGAGATTGGGGAATCCGCCGCTGCAACGGTTCGACGGTTTCGACTTTCAGGGCTGAAAGGGAGGCCACGAGCTGAGTGAGTGTCCGGGCTCCGCCTTCCGTTTTCACGGTGGCGTTTCCGGTCAGCTCGCCGCCGTAAACATCCCCTTTGAAGGCAAACGAGGGGGAATCGCTCAACAGGGTCCGGATGCGCGGATGCACCCGCAGGGTAGTGGCCGACAGGACGGGCGGACGGACGCCCCGCTTGAAGATTCGGGGGGCATCAAGGCGAAGGCCCGGCGGAAAATCCGGGCGGATGCGGTCCACCTCCAGGGTCAGGTCGGGGCGCTCCTGCTGGACCCGCCGGGCGAGATACTGCTCAACGGTTTCCGAAGGGAAGAGGATATAGGCAAAAATCCCGGTTATCCCCAGGATGTAGAGAGCGTAAAAAATAATTGTCGTGGCTCGTTTCATGTGGGCCTTGTTCCGTGGTCCCGGCTTTTAGATATCGTAGGTTTCCACCTGCAAGATGGCGTCGATGACCTCTTTGTCCTTGCCGGTTTTGGTAATGGACATCCGACGGATGAAGACGACGTTGTCCGAGGTTTCCACCATGTGCAAATACGGGATGAGCTGTTTGAGAGTGATTCCCTGAAGCTTCATCTCCACCATCGAGATCTGATACGGACTGTCCTTGTCATCGACGTTGGATGGCTTGATGTAGCTGATATATCTTTTAATTTCCGCCCGCCCGGCAAGGTTGTCGAGAAAGGAATAGAGCTTGAATCCGGGCGGCCGGTTGGCAAACTGTTCCTTGACCTGTTCGGCTTGATTCCGGAGACGCTCGACCTGAGCCTTCAGGGCGATCATCTCTTCCATGGTTTCGGTTTTGGATTGGAGAGTCCGTTGGAGCTGCTGACGGCTGTCGAGATACGGCATGACGATCAGTTTGATGACCAGAAAGCCGGCCAGGACGATTCCACCGAGGGCTACCGCGTACCGCTCGCGTCGGGAAAGCTTCATCATAGCTCGATCCTCATTTTGAACTGAATCCGGTCCCCGTTTCGCTCTTTGTTGGTCGAGCTGATGGTCACCTTCTGAAAGCGCTCCGATTCCGACAGGCGGCTCTGGACGGCATCCACGGCGTTGAACGTGTCGGTATCTCCGGATATAAGGACGCTGTTGTCGCCGATGACCATCCGGGTCAGCTCCACGTCGATGGTGTCGGGGATCCGTCGGCTGATTTCATTGAGAATATCAATGGTCCGGACCTCTTTCCGGTCCTGTCCCGGGGTTACGGCGGCGTCCTGAAGCTCGGCCATGGCAAGCTGCATCTGATGGAGCGGATCCACGATCCGCTCCATTTCCGGGAAGGTTGTCCGGATGATCTGGTGGATTTCCCGATCGACGGCGGCGAGCTTCTGTTTGGTGGCCGATGCCTCGATGATGACGTTGGCCAGCAGGGCGACGAGGACCAGGCCGACCATCAGGGCGGTCCGGATGATCGGCCCTCGATAGGCGTCCCACGGCCGGGTCGATGCGAACGGCCCCCGCCGGAAATTGAGTGGCTGGGTGCCTTCCACCGGGACAAGGGTCAGCGCCAGGGCGTGGTCCATTTCCGGTTTTGGCTCGCCCAGCGAAGCGGATGGCCGGGCTTTTTTCAGAAGTCCGGCGTCCCGGAGGAGATCGGCGCGTTTCACCGGCAGCCCCAGAATCCGCTGGGCCCGCTGCTCAAAGTCGCTGTCCCCCAGGCCGTAGCCGGAGACATGGATCTCCTCGGGTTGATAGTCGGGATCGTGACCGTCGGCGAACGCGGCCAAAGTTCGTTGGATGTGAGTGCAGACCGACTCCACTCGCCCCTTGCCCAGAAGGGCGATGGGTAGTGACCGGGCCAGGCAGACCTGGCCGGACATCAGGAGAAAGAGCGAGCATTTCCGGTGATCCAGATCGAGATAGAGCCAGTTCTCCGGGACGTCGGCGATCCGGGCGAGGGACAGGACCGTGGCATAGCCCGCGACGGTGAGGACCTCCGGATCCAGCCGGACCGTCTTGAGCCGGTTGAGATAGTGGCGGATGGCGCCATGGGTGACGGCTCCGGCAATCAGGCCCGTGCCCTCCGAAAGAGAGGGGAGGTCGATGATCTGAAAATCGATGGCCATCTCCTCGATGGGCATCGGCAGGGTGGACTCAAGCTCGAAAGGGATGATCTGCCGGATCTTCTTGGCATCCCGGAACGGCACTTGAAGGCTCCGGTAAGAAATCCGGTCCGGCGGGATCGAGGCCACGCATATAGCTCCGGCGGTGTCGATGGCCTCGGTCACCTGATCCAGGGCATCCTCCAGGGAGAGGCCGTCATCACCCTCGGCTTTGGAGATTGGCAGATGGACAAAGCCATCGATCCAGTTGCCGTGAAATCCCGTCCTCAAGGAGAGGCAGGAAAGACTGTCCTCCCGGATGTCGATTCCGATAATCTGTCTGCTCATAGGTCCTTCGTGTCGTCGATTCGGATCATCCCGTTTCCCAGCGCAGGACCCGACAGGTCCATTTCCCGGTTTCCGGGTCCTTTTCCCGGCGGATCACCGCGGTGATACTGGCCTCGTCCTGCCGGAGCGTGGCCGTGGACTCGATCCGGAAAACGTCGCTGGATGTGGTGATCAACCGGGGCTCGATCCGCAGATCCCCCGGGACGCCGGGCACGGACTGGTACCAGGTCGGGCTGGAAAGGTCGTGTATGTAAACGTCCCCGTCCTTTTCGACGCGATAGTCGTGGATCAGTTGGGCGTATTCCAGGTTGACGTCGCCGGGCAGCAGCCCCACGATAACCGGCAACGGCGCCGTATTGATGTTGATCCGCCCCGAAAACGTGAAGTCCCGGCGGCCCTCCTTTTGATTCGCTTTTTCCATGCCGTAGGGAGTGACGAAGTCGGCCATTCCCGGAAATTCTTCGATCCCCTCGTACAGGGGCCGCGTTATCCCCTTGATCCGTAGGAGGTCGCTTACGTGGGGGATGGGACCGTTCCGGGGCTCATACGGGGGGTCGAGGCTCTTATAGTAATCGGCCTCCGCGCTGTTAATCCCGAAGGTCCGGTCGTCGTCTCCGGAGTCGAGCCAGTCGACAATCGAATCGACAACGGCGGCGGTCTCCAGCTCGTCGAAGGATTCGTGGTTGGCCTTCAACAGGGTCAGCAATCGCAGCCACATGGCATACTGGGCATCGTTTTCCACTCCTTTGACGTACTGGCCCTTGGGAAAGTTTACAAGGGCGTTGACCTGAATCAACCCCAGCTCATCCCGGATTTCCACGGAGACCTTGCCCTCGGAAAGGGGCGCATCCGCCAGGGCCTCGTTGACCTTGTCGGCGTTGGCCCAGTCTTCCTGGACCGAGTCGATCCGGGTTTCGTATCGGTCTTCCACCAGCATGGCCATGGCCGTGTGGATACCCCCGGCGGCCATCTGGGTCAGGGTGAGCCGGTCCCGGGCGGTGGCGATGGCCATCACGGTCCCGCGCATCTGCCGGTTGAGAGCCAGGGTAGTGGTGATCAGCACCGTCAGGATGGTCAGCGTGATCAGCAGGGCCATTCCCCGGTCGTTTTGAAGGGGCGTCAGGGGTATCACGTCGTTGATCAATCCTCCTTCGGCTCCCGATATGCGGGCAAGGCTACCACGGTTTCAAAGGGGAGAAAAGCCTGGTCATCGCCGATTTCAAGACGGATTTTGAGAGACCGGGGGGTGGCGTATCCGAATTGCTCGTCCTCCGATCGCCAGACCTCGTGCTCCGTCGCCTTGTCATCGAAATAGACAATGGAAAACCCGCGGACATCTTCACAGAGTACCGGGTCCGCCGGGTCCTCCTCGAATCGATTGCCGTCGTTATACCGATAGAGGGGAAAAAGGGAATCAGCCCGTCTGAGGATGGCCTGGCCGTCATCATCCACCGTAACGTAATAGACGATCTCAGCTATGCCCGCCGTCCGGTGGATTTCGCCAATGGGCAGATGGGCAAACGATGTGAATCGGAGACGGGCGAAGCTGCCGCCGGCGGTGTAGCTCGATTCCCCGATGAACCGGTGCGGGTCCGGTGGATCGTTAAATTCCGGGGGGGCATACCCCAACTCCGGAGTGATGTGGATGCTCTGGAGATCGGCGCTCATCCGCTGGAGGCTCTCCCGTCCCATTTCATAGCGGGCCGTGTCCTCCTTCAGCACATCGACGGTGGAAAATACCGCGTTGTATGAACCGAAGATCGTGGTGATGACGATGGAAAAGATCAGCATCGCCAGCAGGATCTCCAGAAGGGTCATCCCCGATGATCTATGGTGTGTGGGAGTTGAGGGCATTGGGTTTACTCGGGGAGCATCCGGTAGGTCCGGAATTGATACCGGAGACCCTCGCCCTCGTGTTCGACGGTGATCTCGATGCGCTTCAGGGCTTCGGCCCCTCTACCCAGGACCTCCGACTCGATGTCCTCGACGGTGCTGGTCCAGACGTATCCGGCAAAGTCGTTTCCGAAGTCGCCGGAATCATTTCGGAAATCCCCGGGCTCGGCGGTCTCGATCTCGGAGATGCGGGCCTGAGCCAGCATCGGGGCGGTGGCGTAAAACCGGGCGACGCTCCCCATGGATACGGTCTGGGCGTGGAGCTGGAAGACCGCCACCAGGGCGATGGCGATAACGGCCACCGCCACCATCACCTCCAGCAGGGTAAATCCGGCGGGCGATCGGCGTTTACCCATCAAACCCGACATGCTCCTCGAATCGGCGGACCCGGCTCATAAAGGGCTCGATGAGGAAGGAGAGGGTCTCGTAATCATCGTCCTGGACGTGGATCAGGGCTTTGTCGGAGTAGCCTTCCGGGTAATACCGAATTTCGGCCGTCCCCACCGATACCCGTCCCCGACGGGGGTATTCAACGTCCACCACCCGATAACCGTCCGGCAGGGGGTACCCTTTGTCCTCGGCTTCCAGCAAGGTCTCTTCGTCCATGCCCTCATGGGTGACCCATAGCCGGCCCGTATCCAGTCCGATATGGAGCGTGTAAATCCGCCGTTCCTTCACAGCGGATTCTTTAATGCCTTGGGATTTATGCATGATCCATCTGGAGAGCTTCCGCCCCTGGTCCACCGCCAGAGACTGGCTGAATCGAGGCAGGGAGAAGGCCAGCATCACGCTGATCAATGAAATCACCACCACCAGCTCGATGAGCGTAAAGCCCGGAGCGAGTCCGCTCCCTTCTCCGTCGGTCCCGGTTAGTCGATGTCCCAACTGTTGATATCCGCGTTCTTGCCCTCGCCGCCGGGCACGCCGTCCGCTCCGTAAGAGGTGATGTCATAGTCGCCGTGGACTCCGGGGCTGAGGTAAACGTACTCATTGTCCCATGGATCCAATGGCACCCGCCCTTTTTCCAGATAGCCGCCTTCCTTCCAGTTCTTGGGCTGAGTGCCGCTTTCCGGCGGATCCACCAGGGCCTGGAGTCCCTGCTGGGTAGTGGGGTACTGCCCGTTGTGGAGCTTGTACATCTTTAAGGCGGTTTCCAGGGCGGAGATGTCAACCTTGGCCTTGGCCTGTTTGGCCTCGTCCGGGGTGTCCATGATGTTGGGGACGACAAGGGTGGCCAGGATCCCCAAAATGACGATGACCACCATCAGCTCGATGAGGGTGAACCCCCCTTCGGCTCGGGTGAAGGGGTATATCTTAAGACGATGGGTTGGGTGCATGATACCTCCGTTATCTGATTGGACTGACACGGGAAATTACCGGATCAACTGATTCATTTCGAAAATCGGCAAACAGATGGACAGGACGATAAACCCGACCACCACGCCCATGATCAGGATCATGATCGGTTCGAGGAGCGAGGTCATGCCGAGAACCGTCTGTTCCACCTCGTTTTCAAAAACATCGGCGATCTTGTTGAGCATCCTTTCGAGCTCGCCGCTCTGCTCACCCACCTGGATCATCTGGATGGACAGGGATGGAAAGATGTCGCCCTCTGACAGGGAACGGGCCAGCCCCTGGCCCTTGCCCACCTCACGGCCGGCCCGTTCGACGGCCTCGGCAAGGAGCACATTGCCGACGATGTTTTTGACGATCTCCAGTGCCGACAACACGGTGACGCCGTTTTCCAGCAAGGATCCCAAAGTCCGGGAAAACCGGGCCACAGCCAGCTTCCGGGCCAGGACCCCGAATCCCGGCAGCGAGAGAACCGCCCGGTCGACGACCCGTCGTCCCTTCCGGGTTTTTTTGAAGGTGTTGAAGGCAAACCCAAGACCAACCAGGATCACCAGAAGGACCCACCAATACGCCTGAAACAGAGCGCTGCTGGCGATGAGGAATCGGGTGGGCGCCGGGAGCACCTGATTCATGTCCGTGAAGATGGCCGAGATGCTCGGGACGATAAATGTCATCAGCAGAAACAAAACGAGTACCCCGATGCCGGTCATCAGCACCGGGTAGGCCAGCGCTGACCGGATTCGGGTTTTCAGAGCCTGCTGCTTTTCGGTGATGTCGGCAAGCCGGTCAAGGACGATTTCCAGGGTTCCGGATGATTCTCCGGCGGCGACCATATTGATATACACCGCTGAAAAAACGGAAGGATACCGTTCCAGGGCGGTGGCAAAACTGTTGCCTTCGACGATGGCATCCTTTATATGAGCCAGGCAGCGCTTGAAAGCCGGTGACTTGGTCTGAGGAATCAAGGTGTCCAGTGCCGGGACGAGGGCAAAGCCGGCATTGAGTAGCGTCGCCAACTGCCGGGTCATCATCGCCACCTCGCCGGGTTTGATCCGCCCCATCAGGCGGCCACCGGTCAGCGATCGACTTTCTTTCTTGGTGGCGGCTTTATCCGTTTCCCGGATCTGGACCGGATAGATTTTGGAGGTCCGCAGCTTTTGCCGGGCCGCCGGCGAACTTTCCGCATCGATGATTCCGGTGATCGTCTTGCCCTTCGGATCGAGCGCCGTATATTCATAAACCGGCATATCTACTAAATCATTGAGCCTTTCTGGTTAGGCCGAGTCAGATTATGATTGCAAAACCGATCATCTCGGAGTACCTGTTATACAGATTCAACATTATATTCGGATTGAATCGGATGTTCAACAGATTTTAAAGTAATGCTCTTTGGGGCATCTGGCAAGGTGAAACGGATAACGTCGGAAGCCGGAAAACGGTGGCACCGACCATACAGACGGCGCCGTATCCGCCGGGGAATATGGGTGATGGATCCATGGGAGATGAGCGTGTCGGGAGAGGAACGGCATCGGCGGCCCGCAACAACAAACGGCAAGATCCAAAGACCTTGCCGTTCGATTCGACTCAAGCTGGTCGGGGCGAGAGGATTTGAACCTCCGACCCCTTGAACCCCATTCAAGTGCGCTACCAGACTGCGCTACGCCCCGACGCCACCGCCACTTATACTGCCTTCGGAAACCGATGTCAATAGATTCCGACTTCATTTTTGGATTGCCCGGGTGCGGTCTCCGATGAAAGGCGGCATGGGCACGGCGATTTTGCCTCCGCCGGTCGAGCCGGGAGACCTCGTCGCCGTGGCCGCGCCCTCAAGTCCCTTTGACCACCGGCAGCTTGAACGGGGAATCGCGGTCATCCGGGAAATGGGCTTTGAGGTCTGGACTCCATCGGTGACCTTCCGCCGGGCGGGGTACCTGGCCGGATCGGATGATGATCGGGCCGCCGCCCTGACCCGTCTGTTCCGGGAGCCTGGCGTCCGGGCGATTCTCTGTGCCCGGGGCGGATACGGCGCGATGCGGACGGCAGCCCGTTTTGATTACGCCGCCGCGGAGAACCATCCCAAGCGATTCGTCGGGTTTTCCGACCTCACCGCGATGCTCTGGAGCCTCCGGGCGAGATCGGGCCTGGTGACCTTCCATGGCCCGGTGGTCACGACTCTGGCCGATGCGCCGGCGGCCAGCCGTGAAGCCTTCCGCCGGTCCCTGACCGCCAGGTCGGTCGCCGACTGCCCCGGTCTGACGGGAACGGCCCTGAGAAGGGGCCGGGCGGTTGGAACCCTTTTGGGCGGAAACCTCACGACGCTCTGCCACCTCCTGGCTACCCCGCTGGCCCCTGTCCTGGAAGGTAGCATTCTTTTTCTTGAGGACCGGGGGGAAGCACCCTATCGAATCGATCGAATGCTGACTCAGATGCGACTATCGGGGGTCCTGGACGGCGTGGTCGGCGTGGCCCTGGGCGGGTTTACCGAATGCGGCCCCGTGGATCGGGTCCACGAGATCGTGACCGCCGTTTTCTCCGACCCCCCGGTTCCGGTTCTCGGGGACCTGGAAGCGGGCCACGGCCCTGAAAACCGGACCTTCCCGCTGGGAACAACCGCTCGTCTGGACGCCGATGCCGGCGTGCTTTCCTTTTTGGCGTCAGACAAGGCGCCCTGGTGAACGACTTACCGTCAACGGACCGCCTGGTGCGAGCGGGGCTCGACGAGGGAGTCTTTCCCGGCGCCGTGGTGGCGGTAGCGCGGGGGGATCAGCTCGTCTTTCTAAGGCCCTATGGATATGCCAACCGCTTTTCCAGACAAGTGGTGACCTCGGAGACAGTCTTTGATCTGGCGTCGCTGACCAAGCCCCTGGCCATGACCCTCGCGGTGATGGCCTTGGCGGAGGACGCCCGGATTGACCTTGATGCCCCCCTGGCGGCGGTGGCCGGCGATATGGTTCGGGGTACGGATAAGGCTGACATTACCCCGGCGCAGCTTCTGGCCCACACCTCGGGCCTTCCCGCCTATCGGCCCTATTTTTGGACTTTGTCCCGATTGCATCCGAAAGACCGGAAGGCGGCGCTGCGGTCTATCCTGATGCGCGAACCGCTCCTCACCCGGCCCGGAGACGTCGGCCGGTATTCCGATCTGGGGTTCATGCTTCTCCAGATGGTGGTGGAGGAGATAACCGGAGAACGGCTCGATGGGTGGGTGATGGAGACGATCTATCGGCCGTTGGGGATTCCGGATCTTTTTTTCGTTGGAATGGGCGGGATGGTGGCGGGGAGACCCGTCGCGGCCACCGAATGGTGTCCGTGGCGGCGCTGCCTGGTTTCGGGGCGGGTCCATGATGAAAACGCCGACGCTATCGGCGGGGTCGCCGGCCATGCCGGGCTGTTCGGGACCGCCGGGGCGGTGGCGGCTCTGGTATCCGAGCTGATGGCTACCTTCACCGGAAGGCGAGAGACTCGGTTTTCTCCGGCCTGGGTTCGCCGGTTTTTTCAAAGGCAGCCCGGTTCAGGCCGATCCCTTGGCTTTGACACCCCTTCGCCGGCGGGATCGAGCGCGGGGACGCGGTTGTCCGCTCACAGTGTCGGCCACCTGGGATTTACCGGGACTTCCTTCTGGATGGATCTTGACCGGGAGATTGGCGTCGTCCTCTTGACCAACCGAGTCCATCCGACCCGTCGAAATGGTCGGATCCGGGCGTTTCGGCCCCGGTTTCACGACGCGGTGATGGACGATCTGCTGGGGACTCCGAATGCGGGTGCATCCGATTTTTAGGCTTGTCATTGCGGTCTATTTCTGATAGCGATTCAGGAGATATGCGGCCGGAATCGGCGGCGGATGGTGGCTACAATAATTAGGTAGCGTGAAATTCTGACAATCGAGGCGACATGAGTCTGTTTCTGGATACCATTTTAGGGGCGTTTTCCAACGATCTGGCCATTGACCTCGGGACGGCCAATACCCTTGTCTATGTTCGAGGCAAGGGAATCGTCCTGAGCGAGCCATCGGTAGTAGCGGTGCGGACCGATAACCGGATGAAAAGCCGGGTCCTGGCCGTTGGGTTGGAGGCGAAGAATATGCTGGGCAAAACCCCCGGCAACATTGTGGCCATCCGCCCCATGCGGGATGGGGTGATTGCCGACTTCGAGGTCACCGAGGCGATGATCCGCCACTTTATCCACAAGGTCCACAACCGGCGGACCTTTGTCCGGCCGAGGATCATCGTGGCCGTTCCCTCCGGTATTACTCAGGTGGAAAGGCGCGCCGTCCGAGAGTCGGCGGAATCGGCCGGTGCCCGTGAGGTGTTCCTCATCGAGGAGCCCATGGCGGCCGCCATCGGCGCCGGCCTGCCCATCACCGAACCCACCTGTAACATGGTGGTGGACATCGGCGGGGGCACTACCGAAGTGGCGGTTATCTCCCTGGCGGGGATCGTTTACAGCCGGTCGATCCGGGTGGCCGGCGACAAGATGGACGCGGCCATCATCCAGCACATCAAGCGCAAGTACAACCTCTTGATCGGCGAGCGCACCGCGGAGATCATCAAAACCACCATCGGCAATGCTTATCCCGACCCTGATAAGCTAGATACCATTGAGGTCAAGGGGCGGGATCTGGTTTCCGGCATTCCCAAAATCCTCACCATCGATACCGAGGAGATCCGAACCGCCATATCGGAGCAGATCGACGCCATTGTCGAGACTGTCAAGATCGCCCTGGAACAGACCCCCCCTGAGCTGTCGGCCGACATCGTCGACCGGGGGATCGTGCTCACCGGTGGCGGCGGACAGTTGATTAACCTCGATAAGCTGCTCAGGGAGGAGACCGGTTTGCCCATCACGGTGACCGATGAACCGCTGACCACGGTGGCCCTCGGTTCCGGCAAGGCGTTAGACAGCCTCGAGATTCTCAAACAGGTGGTCATCACCTAGTCCCAATGCTCACAAAACACCGGGTGATGGTGGGGTGCGTTGCCGTGTTGATTATTGTCAACATGGTGACCTTTTCCATTGAAAGCGTATCCCCCACCACCCGCGGCCGTCCTGTCCCGCTGACCATCGCTCTGACCGGGCCGTTTCAGGAAATCGCGGCCCACTCCATCCGGTTTCTCGGAGATATCTGGCGGCACTATTTCTGGCTGGTGTCGGTGGCCCAGAAAAATGAGGCGCTTCATGAGGTTTTGGGCGAGGCCCGGCGGGACGCCCACGCCTGCCGGGAGGCCGAGCTGGCCAATGATCGGCTTCGCCGGCTCCTGGCCTTTCGGACCGAAAGCCCCGGTCGCTTGGTCCCCGCCGAGATCATTGGCAAGGATCCCGCTCCCTGGGTCAAGCGAGTGACCATTGACAAAGGGGTGTCGGAGGGCGTGGTGGAAGGGCTGCCGGTGGTGGTCCCGGAAGGCGTGGTCGGGCTGGTAACCAGCGCGTCAGCCCATTACGCCAGCATTTTGTTGATCATCGACCCGAAGAGCTCGGTGGACGCGCTCCTTCAAAAGAGCCGGGTCCGGGGGATCGTCAGGGGACGGTCCGCTGACCGGTGCGTTCTGGATTATGTCCAGCGCAAACATGATGTCATCAAAGGGGCGGTGGTCATCTCGTCGGGGCTCGATGGAGTGTTTCCCAAGGGCTTGCGGGTTGGATGGGTCGATAATGTGATTCCCAAACATGCCGGGATTTTTCAAGAGGTGGTGGTGGTGCCGGCGGTCGATTTCGAAACCATCGAGGAAGTCCTGGTGGTCCTCGATCCTTTCGGGGGCGCCGGCTACGGCGGGCGATGACATTCGGCTTTTACATCGTTGTCGGACTCTGCCTGGCTCTCTTGCAGACCACGGTGATTCCGTTGCTGACTGGATACGGGGGGTGTTATGATCTTTTTATCCCTTTGGTCCTCTATCTCGTCGTCTGTCGGCCAACGGTGGAGTCGGCTCCGGGCGTTCTGCTGGCCGGTGGATTGATGGATTCGCTGTCGGCGGCTCCATTCGGAATCTATGGATTGTCTTATCTGGGACTGTTCGCCGCCGGGTATCTGCTTCGGGGGCCATTTCAGATGGGGAACCGAATTTTTTGGGCTGGTATGGCGTTTGCGGCCGCCGCCGTCCAGGGAGTAATGGCCGTGGGCCTGATGTGGGAACGGCCCGGTAATGGTCCAGAGATCGAGGTGTTAAAAACCATTGGCATTCATCTGATCGCGGCTCCCCTGACAGCGCCGCCTCTCCTGTTGGCGGTCCGTTGGATTCATGGGCAATGGATCCGGTGGATGTCGGTGATAACGGGAGCTGAAGTGGATGGCTGAGGAAACCGGGAGTGGGAGGATATCTCAAATCGGCGGATCGGGATTGGTTCAAGCGGCGGCTGGTCGGCTGTATGATCGTGGCATCGGCCGTGTTTTCGGTGTTGCTCATCCGCCTGTACTACCTTCAGATCATCGCCGGGGCCGAATACCGGCGGCTGTCCGAACACAACTGCATCCGACTCCAGACCATCCCTCCTTCCCGGGGGTTGATCTACGACCGGAACCGGCATCTTCTGGTGGACAACCGGCCGTCCTACAACCTTTATATTGTGCCGAGGGACGCTCAACCGCTGCGGCCCACACTCATCAAGCTCGCCGGATACATCGACGAGACGGTAGATCAGCTTCAGGAGATTGTCGACAAAAACAGGCGGCGGGCCGCCTACGAGCGGGTTTTGTTGAAGGAGGACATCGATCGGGACGCCCTTGGGGCCATCGAGGTCAACCGGTATGACCTGCCTGGTGTCATAATCCGAGCGGAGCCCCGACGGCACTATATTTATGGCGACAGCGCGGCTCATTTGATCGGGTATCTGGGGGAGATCTCCGAGGCCGAGCTGGCCGATGACACGGCCCATGAAGGCTGTCGGCCGGGGGACCTGGTCGGTAAGTTCGGCATCGAAAAGACCGCCGAGCCGATCCTTCGGGGCCGGTCGGGGGGACGGCAGGTGGAGGTGGACGCCACCGGCCAAGTGGTCCGGGTGCTGGAGGAAGTCCCCCCCGAGCCCGGTCTGAATTTGTGTCTGACCATCGATCACGGCCTTCAGTGCAAGACGGAGATCCTGCTTAACGGCGTGGCCGGTTCCGCCGTGGCCATGGACCCGACCAATGGCCAGATTCTGGCGCTGGCCAGCTCGCCGGCCTTCGACCCCAACCATTTCGTATCCGGGCTCTCCCGGACCCGGTGGCGAGACCTGGTCTCTGATCCCTTTCGGCCCATGGAAAACAAGGCCGTTCAGGGCGAATATCCTCCGGCATCCACGTACAAGATCGTCACCGCCATGGCCGGCCTGGAGGAAGGGGTTATCGACGAAACCACCCGTTTTTATTGCCCGGGTTTTTATCGGTTGGGAAATCAGGTCTTTCGCTGCTGGAAGCGGGGGGGACACGGGCATGTCAATGTCCGTCAGGCCCTGGCCGGTTCCTGCGATGTCTTTTTCTATCAGGTGGGTCAGAAGCTCGGAGTCGACCGGCTCGCGGAATATGCCCGGCGCTGTGGACTGGGCCTTCCCTCCGGCATCGTGCTGGACCGGGAGGCCGCCGGGCTGGTTCCCACCTCTGAATGGAAACGGCGACGCTTCGGGGAGCCCTGGATGGGGGGAGAGACGCTTCCGGTCGCCATCGGGCAGGGGTATAACCTGACCACCCCCTTGCAGATGCTCGTCCTCACGGCGGCGGTGGCCAACGGCGGGTTGCTCCACCCACCGGTCATTGTCCGTCGGATCGAATCCGCCGACGGACGGACGGATGCGGAGGACGTGGCCTTTGGACCGGATCGGGCCTCGAAACGATTGCCGACGTCGGACGAGACGCTGGAGATTATTCGAGACGGACTCCTCCAAGTGGTGAATGAAGTCGGCGGGACTGCCCGGGTCTCCCGCTTGAAGGACATCGACGTGGCCGGTAAGACCGGCACCGGCCAGGTGGTGGGGCGTCGTCGGGGTGGGGATGAGCGGGAGGTGCCGCTCCCGGTTCATCTGCGGGCCCATGCCTGGTTTGTCGCGTATGCCCCGGCAAAAGCCCCCCGGATCGCCGTTGTGGTGATGGTCGAGCATGGCGAGCACGGATCAGGAACGGCGGCCCCCATTGCCCGTGAGATGATTCGCCATTACCTGACCCGGTGAGGAAACCCGGACGAAAAAGGAGCATCGATGTTTGACCGGCGGCTGCTTGAATGTTTCAACTGGGGCTTTCTTGGCGTCATGCTGGCACTGGTGGGGGCCGGACTGCTGACCCTGTATAGCGCCGTCACGGCGGGGGACGTTGATCCTCAGATTATGATCTACTACAAACAGTTGATCTGGTACGGCCTTGGCCTGACCATCATGCTGGTGACGTTCTTTTTCGACTATCGACTGCTGGACCAATGGGCTTACCTTATCTGGGTTATCTGCATCATTTTATTGGTCGCGGTGCTTTTTTACGGCAAGTATGTCGGCGGATCTAGACGGTGGCTGGCACTGGGCCCCATTTCCCTTCAGCCTTCCGAACTGATCAAGGTGGGGGTTGTGGTGGTGCTGGCCCGGTGCTATTCCCGGAGCCTCGACATCCGGGGACTGACTCCTCGGGACTTGATCCGACCGGCCGTCCTGGTGGCCGTTCCGTTCGGGCTTATCGTCCAACAACCGGATCTGGGGACCGGTCTCCTGGTGGTCTTCATTGCCATGTCGATGACGGCTTTTGTCAAGATCGAGCGCAAAACAATGATCTCGATTGTCATTGCCGGGATAGTGGCCGTGCCGATGGTGTGGGGACTGCTGAAAGATTATCAGCGCCGTCGAATCCTGACCTTTCTGGATCCGGACCGCGATCCACTCGGTGCCGGGTATCACATTATCCAGTCGAAGATCGCCATCGGATCGGGCATGGCCACCGGCAAAGGGCTTTTCAAGGGGACCCAAAACGCGCTTTCCTTTCTTCCGGAACAGCAGACCGATTTCATCTTCTCCGTCTGGGCCGAAGAGATGGGATTCATCGGGGCGGCGGCGCTCATTTTCGCTCTGCTATTGGTTATCCTTTGGGGGATCAACATCGCCTATGGATGCCGGGATGCCTTTGGCATCATTCTCTGCGTGGGGGCGACTTCGGTTATTTTCTGGCAGGCGGTGATCAATATCGCCATGGTCATGGGGCTCATGCCGGTGGTGGGAATGCCCCTGCCGTTTATCAGCTATGGCGGCTCGTCGACCCTCACTATCATTTTGTGCATGAGCATCCTGTTAAACGTCAGCATGCGCCGATTCGTGGTGGAATGATCCGGTTCGGGCGAAAGCGGCGGAAGGATCTCGGCGGGGTCTCCGGCGTGATTGGCCCGGGCATTCGCATCGAAGGGACCCTTTCATTTGAAGGGATCATCCGGGTGGATGGACACGTCCGGGGGCGGATTGAAAGCGAGGGGGGCACGGTGATTGTGGGAGATCGAGGGGTCATCGAGGCGGATGTGCGGGTGGGGCGGGCCGTGGTCATGGGCGAAGTGACCGGAACCATCGAGGCCACGGGGGAGATCGAGATTCTACGGTCAGCCCGGATGACGGGGGAGCTTTGGTCTCCGGTGATCTCCATTGATCCTGGAGCCCGTTTTGATGGGAACTGTGGGATGCGGAAAGAAGAAGCTTGAGGGGACCGGGGAAAGGAGCGTTCGGCACGAGGAGATGATGCCGTTGCCGGGATTTTTCAAAAAACCTTTGACAAATTGCAAACCCTGATGTTACATACCCTCAAATTTTTTGCCGGGGATGGAATTACCGGATGGCGGGAATTGTAACTCTTTTAAACTTTTAAGTATTACAACACAAGCGGAGGTGAGTAATGGTAAAGATTGACAGCTCTCTCATCATACAGATTATCAATTTCATCCTGCTGGTATGGATTATGAACATCGTTTTGTATCGGCCCATCCGGGAGATGCTTCGTCAACGTAGCAAGCGGGTGACGGGACTTGAGGAGAATATCGAGAAGTTTCACGCGACCGCTCGGGAAAAGGAGGCGGAGTTCGCCGAGGGGATCAAGTCCGCCCGGACCCGGGGGCTCAGGGAGAAAGAATCCTTGGTACAGGAAGCAGAGGCCGAGGAAAAGGAAATTATAAGCAAGATCAATGCCAAGGCACAGGAAGAGCTGGCAAAGGTTCGGGAAAAGGTTGCCCGTGAAGCGGAATCCGTGAGATCGACGCTGATGCGGGAAGTCGACGCCTTTGCCGGGGACATCGGTCAAAAAATTCTGGGGAGGACGGTTTGATGGAAATGCGTTTGACAGGCCGAAGACACGGGCGCCATGCTCTTAGCTTCCGGTGGGCGGTGACGGTAGCGGCGATGATCCTTTTGTCGTTGACGGTCGCCGGAAGCACCGCGTGGGCAGCCGGCGGCGGTGAGCATGGATCGGGCGAGCCGAAAGGATGGGCGGCGACGGATACTTATCGGGTGATGAACTTCACCGTCCTGGCCGTTGCGCTCTTTTTCCTTTTGCGCAAACCCGTGGCCCAGGCCCTGGATGGTCGCATCAAGGGCATTAAGGATCAACTCAGTGATCTGGAGGCCAAAAAGCGGGCGGCGGAAGAAGAGCTGGCTCAGTACACCCAGCGCCTTGCCAGGCTGGAAGAAGAGTCCCAGCGGATCGTGGATGAATACATTCAGCAGGGAAAGGATGCGCGAGTCCGGATCATTCAGGAAGCTGAGTCCGCCGCCGAGAAGCTCGAGGAGCAGGCCCGCCGAAACATCAACAATGAGTTTGAGCAGGCCCGGAAGCACCTTCAGGAAGAAGTTTTGGAAAAGGCCCTCGAAAAGGCCGAACAGCTCATTCGGGATCGGATCTCAGAGGATGATCAGGAGCGACTGGTGGATGAATACTTGAAGAAGGTGGTAGCCTAATGAGAAACTTAGCGATCGCAAGGCGATATGCCAAGGCACTTCTGCTAATCGGCAAGGAGGACGGCCAGGCGGAGACCTATCGTGAGGAGCTCGACGGGCTTGCCAAGCTCCTGGCTGATAATCGGGAGCTGGAGCAGGCCGTAACCAATCCCCTCTATGATAGTGAAGGCCGGAAAAAGGTCCTGCGTGCCGTCATCGATATGCTGGAGCTGTCGAGCGTGATGGAGTCTTTTATGCAGCTCCTTTTCGACAAGGGCCGGATTGGGTTTTTGAGCAGCATCAATGAGTTCTATCAGAAGCTGGCCGATGATCTGAAAGGAGTCGCCCGAGCCAGCCTGGTCTCGGCGACTGAGCTGCCCGAGGAGACCGTGGAGCGAATCCGGGAAGCGTTGTCCAAGCGGACCGGCAAAAGTGTCGTCCTGGATGTGGAACAGGATCCTTCCCTTATCGGTGGGATCGTGACCAAAATAGGGGACCTTGTGTTGGATGGTAGTGTGAAAACACAATTGTTCAATATGAGAGAATCTTTAAAAAGGGGTGAGAGTGCCTAATGGAACTAAGAGCCGAAGAAATCAGTCAGATAATCAAAGAGCAGATCACGGACTATGACAAGAAGGTCGAACTGAGCGAAACCGGAGTGGTTTTGTCGGTGGGTGACGGCATTGCCCGCGTTTACGGTCTCGAACAAGTGATGGCCCTGGAGCTGGTGGAGTTTCCCGGTGGGATTCTCGGACTGGCGCTGAACCTGGAAGAGGACAATGTGGGTGTCGCCATTATGGGCGAGGACATCCACATTAAAGAGGGCGATATCGTCAAACGGACCGGGCGGATTGCCCAGGTCCCGGTGGGCGAAGCCGTCCTCGGCCGGGTCGTGACCGCCGTGGGCGAGCCCATTGACGGCAAAGGCCCCATTGAAACCGATGAATATCGTCGGGTAGAGATGGTGGCGCCCGGCGTCATCGCCCGGAAGAGTGTCCATGAGCCCTGCTACACCGGTCTCAAGGCCGTCGACGCCATGACGCCGGTGGGCCGCGGTCAGCGGGAGTTGATCATCGGCGACCGGCAGATCGGAAAAACCGCGGTGGCCATCGACGCCATCCTGGCCCAGAAAGATACGGAAATCTATTGCATCTATGTGGCCTGTGGGCAGAAAAAATCCACAGTCGCCCAGGTGGTTTCGGTGCTGGAAAAGCACGGCGCCATGGAATACACCACGGTGGTTTCCGCCTGTGCTTCGGACCCCGCGACCCAGCAGTACATCGCCCCCTATGCCGGCTGCGCCATGGGCGAGTATTTCCGGGATCGGGGACAGCATGCCCTGATTATCTACGACGACCTTTCCAAGCAGGCGGCCGCCTATCGTCAGGTCTCCCTGCTGCTGAGACGGCCCCCGGGCCGGGAAGCCTACCCCGGTGACATTTTCTACAACCACTCCCGCCTGCTGGAGCGGGCCGCAAAGCTCAACGACGAGCTCGGTGCCGGATCGCTCACGGCCCTGCCGATCATCGAAACCCAGGCCGGTGACGTCTCCGCCTATATTCCCACCAACGTGATCTCCATTACCGATGGTCAGATCTACCTTGAGCCCGGCCTATTTTTCGCGGGCGTCCGTCCCGCCATCAACGTCGGTCTGTCCGTTTCCCGGGTAGGTGGCGCGGCCCAGGTGAAGGCGATGAAACAGGTGGCCGGTACCCTGCGGCTCGATCTTGCTCAGTACCGTGAGCTCGAAGCCTTTGCCGCCTTCGGATCCGACCTGGACAAGGCCACCCAGCGGCAGCTCACCCGAGGGGCGAGACTGGTGGAGATTCTCAAGCAGCCTCAGTACCAGCCGCTGCCCATGGAAAAGCAGGTCACCATTTTGTTCGCTGGTGCCCGCGGTTATCTCGACAAGTATAGCACGGACGTCCTGGCCCGATTCGAAGCCGATCTCTACCGGTTCATCGAGGATCGATACCCTCAGCTATTTTCGACCCTCAAGGAGAAGCAGGCGATCGACGATGACCTCGATCAATTGATGACCAAGGCTTTGAATGAATTTGATGAGGAGTTCAAGGAGACTGTCCAATAGAGAGGGCTGAAATCGTATGGCAACGTTAAAGGACGTCGAGACGAAAATCAGTGCGGTCAAAAAGACGAAGCAGATAACCAAGGCCATGAACATGGTCGCGGCTTCGAGGCTCCGGGGAGCCCAGGGGAGCATGGAAGGCTTTCGTCCGTATGCCGACAAGTTCGCGGAGGTCCTGGGCAGTCTGGCCGGGCGAGCCTCTGACGAGGCGAGTCCGCTGTTGATCCCCCGGGATAAGGTTCGGACGTCGCACATTGTGCTGTGCACCTCCGACCGGGGGTTGTGCGGTGGATTCAATTCGAACCTGACTGGGCGGGCCGAGCGCCTGATGAAAGAGCGGCGGGCCGATGGGGTCGAGGTCTCTTTCACCAACTTCGGCAAGAAGGGGCGCGACTATTGTCGCAAGTATGGTCTGACCCGAGTCGACGAATACATCGGCGTGGTCGGAAGTAAATTCGAGTTCCATGTGGCGTCGTTATCCGGCAATAAGCTCATTCAGAAGTTCCTTGACGGAACCTATGACGAGGTCTGGCTGGTTTACGCGGAGTTTCAGTCCATGGCCCGGCAGGTACCCGTTTTGAAACAGCTTCTACCCATTCCACCCATCGAGACGGAAGAATCGGAAGCCGAGGAGACGGAAGGGGAAGAATATCAGCCGGAGCATATCTGTGAGCCCTCCGCCGAGGAGCTGCTTGGCGAGATGCTTCCACGGAATGTTTACGTCCAGCTATTCAGCGCGCTTCTGGAAACCTCGACCAGTGAGCATGCCGCCCGGATGATGGCCATGGACAACGCCACCAAGGCGTGTAACGATATGATCGATAATCTGACCTTGATCTATAACAAAGCGCGTCAGGCGGCCATTACCGGAGAATTGATGGACATCGTCGGCGGTGCCGAAGCGCTCAAGGGATAAGGGGCAAAAACCTACCGAGTAGTCAGGAGGTCTTTAGATGGCTGAAAATATTGGTGTCATAACTCAGGTTTTGGGACCTGTTGTTGACGTGGAGTTTGAGCAGGGGAAGTTGCCGACCATTTACACGGCGCTTTTGTTGACCAACCCGGCAATCAATGATGAAGAGGATAACCTTGTGGTGGAAGTCGCCCAGCACTTGGGGGACAATGTGGTCCGGACCATTGCCATGGACGTTACCGACGGTCTGGTCCGGGGGGCTAAGGTCAAGGATACGGGCGAACAGATCATGATGCCGGTGGGCGAAGCCGGCCTGGGCCGGGTGCTCAACGTGGTCGGGCGGCCGGTGGACGGTCTCGGCCCGGTGAGCCAGGAGAAGATGATGCCCATTCACCGGGAAGCCCCCAAGTTTACCGAGCAGGACACCACGGTCCGGGTTCTCGAAACCGGGGTCAAGGTGATCGATCTCCTGGTGCCCTTCCCCCGAGGCGGGAAGATGGGGATGTTCGGCGGCGCCGGCGTGGGCAAAACCGTTATCATGATGGAAATGGTTCATAACATCGCCATGCAGCACGGCGGCATCTCGGTTTTCGCCGGGGTAGGGGAGCGGACCCGTGAGGGCAATGACCTCTATCATGAAATGAAAGACTCCGGGGTTCTTCCCAAGGCGGCGCTGATTTACGGTCAGATGACCGAGCCGCCCGGTGCCCGTGCCCGGGTTGCCCTGTCGGCCTTGACCGCCGCGGAATATTTCCGGGATGAGGAAGGTCAGGACGTTCTCATCTTCATCGACAACATCTTCCGGTTTACCCAGGCCGGGCAGGAGGTCTCTTCGCTCCTCGGCCGAATGCCGTCTGCCGTGGGTTATCAGCCGACTCTGGCCGTTGACCTCGGTGAGCTTCAGGAGCGGATTACATCCACCGATAAGGGGTCCATTACCGCTGTTCAGTGCGTCTATGTGCCCGCCGACGACCTCACCGACCCGGCGCCGGCCACCACCTTCGCTCACTTGGACGGCACCGTGGTGCTTTCCCGGCAGATCGCCGAGCTCGGCATCTATCCGGCCGTGGACCCGCTGGATTCCACATCTCGTATTCTGGACGCCAACTTCATCGGGGAAGAGCACTATCTGACGGCCCGAACCGTTCAGCAGATCCTTCAGAAATACAAGGAGCTCCAGGATATCATTGCCATTCTCGGAATGGAGGAGCTTTCCGATGAAGACAAGCTGACGGTGGCACGGGCCCGGCGGATTCAGAGATTCCTTTCCCAGCCCTTCCACGTGGCGGAGACCTTTACGGGAATGGCCGGGAAATATGTCAAGATCGAGGATACCATCCGGGCATTCAAGGAGATCGTTGACGGAAAACACGACGATCTGCCCGAGCGGGCATTCTACATGGTTGGCACCATCGAAGAGGCGATTGAGAAGGCCAAGCAGATGGCCGACGAGAAATAATCGGACGGGGGAAAATGATGGCTGAAAACATACGACTGGAGATCGTGACGCCGGAGAAAGAGGTCGTCAAAGAGGATGTCCAAATTGTAGTGGCTCCTGGTTCAGAGGGAGAGTTCGGCGTTCTTATCGGTCACACCCCGTTTCTGACGACGCTCAAGCTGGGAAATATCCGGTATCGGGATGCCAGTGGGGCTGAGCGGGTGATCTTTGTCAGCGGAGGTTTCGCGGAAGCCCTGCCGAAAAAGGTCACGGTGTTGGCGGAATCGGCTGAGCGACGGCGAGACATTGATGTCGAACGAGCCAAATCCGCCCTCGATCGGGCACAGAAGCGTCTGGATGCAAAGCGGGAGGACATCGATTTCATTCGGGCCAAGGCGGCGTTGGAAAGGGCGCTCCACAGACTTCGGGTGGCTGAAAACAGATAATCGACGACGCGGAGGCCTTCGGCAAAGATCTTGCCGTGGAACTGCCGCCGCATTCCGCGTCAACCAAATACCGAGCATCAGATGAAAAACGGGCAGTCGGGCAGTAGTGGCCGGGCTGCCCGTTTTCGTCAGACCGACGGAGCGGATTGGTATGCGCACGAAACAATCTCGACGGGAAAACGTGGCCGTGGTGATTCTCGCGGCCGGACTTGGAACTCGAATGAAATCGAGCAAGGCCAAGGTGCTCCATGAGATCGGCGGTAAGCCGATGATCCTGTTTGTAGTGGAGACCGCCGCAAAAGTGGCCGGCCCGGATGTCGTCCTGGTGGTTGGGCATCAGGCGGATCAGGTTCGGGATCTGGTCCGCCGGAAATTCGAGGCGATTTTCGCCCTGCAGTCGGAGCAGCGTGGAACCGGACATGCCGTTCAGTGCGCGCTGTCTGCCCTGCCGCCCCATGCTGAACAGGTCGTGATCCTTTGTGGTGATGTGCCGCTGATTACAACCGATACCATCACTTCTTTGATTGACGACCATATTCGTTTAAACCGGGATGTTTCGATGGTGGCGGTCAAGATGGCCGAGCCCAAGGGATATGGCAGGGTCCTTCAAGATAAGCGGGGGGAAGTTGTCGGGATCGTCGAGGAGGCGGATGCAACCCCATCCCAGCGGCGGATCACAACGGTAAACTCCGGCATCTATTGCGTAAAGCGGGATGTGCTGGAGCAGTGCCTCAATCCGTTGAAAGCTGACAATGCTCAAGGGGAGCTGTATTTGACCGACATTGTGGGCATTGCCGGCGCAAACGGTTTACGAGTCGGGGCTCTGGTCAGAGATGATGAAAGTGAGCTGTTGGGGGTCAACACCTTGGATGACCTATCCAAAATGGAGTCAATCCTTAGAGAGCCGAAGGAAAGCGCTTGACTTTCCGACAACTGAACGGTTATATAAAAAAAGAAGAAGCGTTGCGGTGATACAGTGGCTTATATTGGCCATGATGATTCAACCGCCGAAGGCAATCGGGCCGCACATGGCGCCGTTGACCCAAGAGTGGACTACGATAATAAGAGATATTCCAACGGATTCATGTGCTATAGCAGCTCAAGCAGGAGCTTAAGATACGGACGACGCGAACGCCGACATAAGAATTCTCTGTTTGCTTTCCATGATACCCGTGACACGGCGCCAACGGAAGCGCGGCATGTCATCGGCCATTTTAAACGGCGCTGAAGGGTTGAGGATTACGGAAGTGGCTTATGAATCTTTTCAGGTCAGGCAAGGTGACTTCATCGGAATTCGTATGGCATCCTTTATAATCGGAATCCTTCAGATGATGCATTGGAACCTCTTGGATCGTTTGATGGTCCGGCGGACAGGTGGAATTGCATATTGTCTGGCAATCGCCTGGACGGTTGCGGCTTTTCGACGCGGAAAGAGCGACACGCCGGGTGCTGGCCCCTTAGTGGGACCCCTTTTCAGAATGGGGAAGGCCACTTGCGAGAAGATGTTCCGAGGAATCAAATGGAAAGGGAGCCTCGCCTGTCCGGGAGAAATCGCGTCCATTACCTTAAACAGTATCGAGCCGATATCTTTTCCGGACCCGCCAACCGGTCCCGATGATAATCGGAGCCAAAAAATCGAGTCATATATTCAAAACCCCTGCCGTGTTCGTGATTGGAAGATGCGCTTTGTCCCAACACTGAATAAACCGGGAGCCCTCACTCGTCTTGGTGTGCAGGTCCTGCTAGTACAGGAAAGCCTAAAGAGACGATAGGGCGCCCACTTTGAACGTCAGGTTCAAAGGCCTTACCAACACGGCACTTAGGCGGGGGTTTTCAGACTCCTTGCCATCCTGCTGGCCCATCTGTCCGGAATATGTCGATGCCCGCCATTCAACGGTAGCACGCTGTTGAGGCATTGGCAAATCGCCTGGATTATCCCGCCAACGATCACCCAACCTTCGATTATCCAAAAATGGTACCCATTCGCAAACCGCACGGCGGTGTCCTTTGAAAAATGGACAGCGTCGACCCCTGAAGACATCCCCAAGGGGAAACGGTTTTCTGATGGCGGAGCGCCTTACTTGAATCATGGCGCCGCGGCGGTGGGAAAAACACAGTCCCTCAGGATCGAAGGAGATCGGGTATGAATGAATATAGTGTGATATTTGGCCTGCTTGGGCTTGGGGTGGGATTCGCGATCGCCTTTTGGATCAAAGGGGTGGTCGCGACCCAGAAGGTACGGATGGCCGAAGAGCAATCCACCAAAATCGTGGATGACGCCACCCGACGGGCCGACACCCTGCTCAAGGAAGCCAAGCTGGAGGCAAAAGACAAGCTTTTCAAAATGAAAAGCGAGTTCGATGCGGAGACCCGGGATTCCAAGGCTGAGCTGAAAAAGCAGGAGCGCCGGCTGATCCAGAAGGAAGAGAACCTCGACCGGAAACTGGAGCAGATCGAACGCCGGGAGAGAGACATTTCTCGGCAAGAAAAAAAGCTCAACAAGCGGGAAGGCGAGATCGAGCAGTACGAGCTTCGATACAATGAGCTGATCGAAGAGCAGAAACATCAGTTGGAGACCATTTCCGGGCTGACGGCCGAGCAGGCCAAAGAGCTCTTGATCCGGGCCATGGAAAACGAGGCCCGATACGAGGGCGCCAAAATGATTAAGCGAATCGAAAACGAGGCCAAGGAAGAGGCCGATAAAAAGTCCAAGGAAATAATGGCCACGGCGATCCAGAGATACGCCGGCGATTTTGTTGCCGAAAGGACGGTATCGGTGGTCCAGCTTCCCAATGACGAGATGAAGGGGCGGATTATCGGCCGGGAAGGTCGAAATATCCGGGCGCTGGAAGCCTCCACCGGAATCGATCTGATCATCGACGATACCCCTGAAGCGGTCATCCTTTCCGGCTTCAATCCAGTGAGGCGGGAGGTCGCCCGCCTTTCCCTGATGCGACTCATATCCGATGGCCGGATTCATCCGGCCCGGATTGAGGACGTGGTCAAAAAGGTGAGCAACGAGGTGGATGGGGTCATCAAGGAAGCTGGTGAGCAGGCGGCATTTGATCTGGGGGTCCACGGGATTCACAACGAGCTCATCAAATACATTGGTCGGCTCAAATTCCGGACAAGCTACGCTCAGAATGTCCTCCAGCATTCCGTGGAAGTCGGGTTCCTCTGCGGGATTATGGCCGCCGAGCTTGGTTTAAACCAGAAGCTTGCCCGCCGGATGGGTTTGTTACACGACATCGGCAAGGCGGTGGATCACGAAATGGAAGGAACTCACGCGCTGATCGGGTCGAAGCTGGCCAAAAAACACGGAGAATCCCCAAAGGTGGTTCAGGCCATTGCCGCCCATCATGAAGATGTCCCTCCTTCATCCGTATATGATTTTCTGGTCCAAGCCGCCGATGGCTTGTCCGGAGCCCGCCCCGGGGCTCGTAAGGAGCTCTTGGAAAATTATATCAAGCGGCTGGATGACCTGGAAAAGATCGCCAATGCTTTTAAGGGAGTGACCAGCTCCTATGCCATTCAGGCTGGCCGGGAGATGAGGGTGATGGTGGAAAGCGCCATTGTCTCGGATGAGGAAACCGTCCTGCTCAGTCGGGATATTGCCAGAAAGATTGAGGAGTCCCTGACATTTCCGGGACAAATTAAGGTGATGGTGATCCGGGAGACCCGGGCCGTGGAATATGCCAACAAATAGGAAAGGCGTCTCATGAATGTAATCGATGTGTTAAGTGAACGGGGGTTCATCGATCAGACCACGCATGATCAGGAGCTCAAGGCGTATGTGACAGGGGAGTCTATTTCCGCCTATATCGGCTTTGATCCGACCGCGTCGAGCCTACACATCGGCAATCTCGTGCCCATTATGGCCCTTGCGCAGCTCCAGCGATGCGGACATCGACCCATCGCCCTGGTCGGAGGAGGGACGGGGCTGGTGGGAGATCCATCCGGCAAGACCGAAATGCGGCGGATGCTCACCCCAGCTATCGTGGACGAAAATGCCGCCGGAATAAAAGGTCAGCTCTCTAATTTTATAGATTTTTCAGATGGACGCGCGATAATGGTCAATAATGCCGACTGGCTGTTATCGCTTGAATACATTCCTTTTCTAAGGGATATCGGCCGATATTTCAGCGTCAACCGGATGATCAAGGCTGAAAGCTATCGGATGCGCCTCGACTCGGATGATGGTCTCAGTTTCATCGAATTCAATTACCAGGTGCTTCAGGCATACGATTTTTTAAAGCTGTTTGATCATTACGGATGTCGTCTTCAGATGGGCGGCAGCGACCAGTGGGGGAACATCGTGGCCGGAATCGACCTGATTCGCCGGGTCCGGGGAGAGGCAACCTTTGGCGCTACATTTCCCCTGATTACCACCAGCGGTGGGGCTAAAATGGGCAAGACGGCCCAAGGGGCGGTCTGGCTTGATCGTGATCGGACCTCGCCGTATGATTACTATCAATACTGGATCAATACGGATGATCGGGATGTGCGGCGGTTCCTGGCTCTCTATACGTTTCTACCGATGGATGAGATCCGCGAGACCCAAGCGTTGACCGGAGCGGACCTGAATGCGGCAAAAACGGTTCTGGCATTCGAGGCGACTCGGCTGGCTCATGGAGCAGAGGATGCTCTTCAGGCCCATCGGTCGGCGGCCAGCATGTTCGGGGAACGCATGATCAAGACGGATATACTCCCTTCAAGCCGGGTTCATGAGGCGGGGGGCGGACTTGCGGACGATTCGGTACCGTGTTCAACCATGCCGATGGCCCGTCTTAAGGAAGGTGTCGCCCTGTTCAAGCTGTTCCAGGAAAGCGGTCTTGCCGCCTCCGGCGGAGCGGCGCGTCGGCTCATTGAGCAGGGGGGAGCCTATGTAAACGGTTGCCGGGTGGAGTCCGTGGATGACCGGCTGTCGCATAACCTTTTGGAAAACGGGGAGTTGATGCTCAGGGCAGGAAAAAAACGATATCATCGGATCATCTTTGAAAAAACATCTTGACAGTGGATCGGGGTGGGGATATATTAGCGAGGTTTTG
>CAZWGY010000002.1:0-51377 GCA_964633575.1 uncultured Desulfobacteraceae bacterium | reverse complement strand
TGACCACCGCGCCCGGCTGGCCGGATTCGTCGAAAAGCGGCTCGCCTTCGGTCTCTGACAGAAACTCGCTGCGCTCATCGATGCAGACCATCAAGTCGTCGCTCCCCGGTCGCTTACCCGACGCAAACGGAGCCCTCCGAATCACCGCGGGAACATAGGCTGAATCCCACCGCCCCTCTTCGTCCACAAATAGGTTTTCATCGTTCGTCAGACCGAGCATAACATAAGACATATACTCATCGCCGGTTTTCAAAAAGACGATGGGGTAATTGGCTGCCGCCCGGGTAAACTCGTTGACCAGAATCGGTGCCATGTGAGTGGTTTTCGCGTATCGGTAGCTTTCCGGCCGAATGACCCGCTTGTTGCCATGCCGCTCCCGCGACAGCGGCACGATATTGGATTCCATATATCCGTATCCTCTCTGTTATATTCTCTACGATCCGATTTGATCTTCTGAGCGACAATCCCTGGGAGCGCGGGCGTCTCGCCCGCATCTTTGCGACCGCCACCGGGGGCTGCGCCCTCGTCTTTATACAAATCTTTATGACCGTAGCATCGCCTGGGAATAAATTCCCAGGCTGATCCCACAAAACGCACTAAAGCGCGTTGGGAAAGGATGAGCCTCTGGTTCAAAAGCCATGAAACCGGTTCATCACCGCGCTGAAAACGTGATTGGCGGACAGCCGATTGAGCCCATCATATCGAACCGGCTTTAGCCGGTTGAGCCCCGCGCGGGAATAAATTCCCGCGCTATTACACGGCGTCCCTCCAGGACGCTGACGCCCGTGCCCCAATATGGCCATTACATGAAATCAGCCCCAAAAGGACCCCATGCAACACCTTGTCCTGTAGGGACATTTGGGAAATAGCGTGGGGATTCATCCCCACGCGCAAGGCCGGCACAACCATTTATCAATGCCGGGTTAAACATGCCGGTCACGCCTGGGATTAAATTTCCACCCAAGCTGAGGGTAGCCCACAAACAATGATCATGGCCCCCTCAAAAAGCAGGGGCACACCCGACGGCGTGCCCCTGGATATCCGCCTCCCTCAGTTGATGAGGTCGGGTTTTCGGTTATGCGTTAGCTACATTGTCTCCGACCTGCCGGTCAACGGCCTGGGCCGCGTCAGCCGGAGCGGCGGCGGCAAACTCGGCTCCCTCGAGGAGGGCCAGAGCTTCCAGGGTTTCCGCGTCCACCATCTCAGGTGCCGGTGCGGCGGTGGGCGCGCCGGTAAAGGCTCGGGCCACCATGACATCCTGGATCAAGACCCCATCACCCTCAACGGGAATCTCGTAGTCTCCGTCGGTTTCATCGAGTGACCGGACCGCGTCAAGGAGATCCGTATCCATCATCGCGATGTAGTCGTACTCGAGGTTAAAGTTCAGAGTTGCGGTTCCCAGCTCCTGGTAGTTGCCACCCCAGTAATGGGCCGTGACCTCGATGACGAAGGTGTCGTCAGCCAAGTAACCTGCATCCGACCCGGCGTCGGGCATATACAGGAAGGTCTGGGTTTCCATCTCGAAGGAGAGCCATCCCTCGGTGATCGGCGTACCGCTGGCCTCGAAGAGGACGACCTCGGCATCGAGGAACGTCCCATCCTCGATCTGGTAGATCCAGAGGCTGTCGGACTCGATGAGCTGGTCGTCAATGGTCCCCGGCGGGGTATAGTCGTTCACGCCGGCATCAATGACATTGATCTGGACCAGAGTCTCTCCGGTTGCAGGTCCTCCTTCGGCGGTGTTATCGTCGCTGTACTCTACCGTCAGGGTATAGGTTGTCTGGAGCTCGTACTGCAGGTCGGTGGGATCTGCCACTGTGATCAGACCGGTGTCGGTATCGATGGCGAAGATATTGTCATCGTTACCGTCCGTAATCGAGTAAACCGGCGTGGTTCCGGTATCCGGATCGGTAAATATCACCTTTCCGTCGGCCGGATCGCTGAACACACCGTTCGGGTCGAGCATGGGCTCATCGTCAATGGCCGCATCATCCTTGATGTAAAAGACATAGAAGGGCGCCTCGGGCTCGACGTTGAGATCCACGTTGGTCATATCCGCCGCAGCGGTTGCGCCGGTGAAACCACCCAGATCCGCAGTGGCGGTCACCCGGTAAGCGATATCGCCGTCACCGTCAGCATCGTTAAGCCCCGTCACCGTCACCGCCTGGGTAACATCCCAGTTGGCGGTGCTGAAATACAGCGTTGATCCCGCGGTCACTGAGCCTTCAGCAGTATCTTCCGATGCCACCGTCACCTCCACGGTTGCCGTGGGCTGGCTTGACAGGGCCACTGTAAACGCTCCCGTATCCCCCGCCTCGGAGGTGGTTGAATCGATCATGGTGATCACGATCTCCGCGGAATCATCGTCTACGTTAGTCATCACAACTTCTTGGGTAACACCCGCGTAACCATCGCCGGTGGCGGTAATCAACAGAGAATACGTTTGATTGCCGTCAAGCGCCTGGTCATCCTGGCCATTTATCACCACGGCCTGTGTTACATCCCAATCAGCCACAGGAAAGTTAAGGGTTTGCGTCGCAATGGTAACCTTACCCTCACTGGTATCTTGTGAGGCAATGGTCACTTGTACTGGGGCGGTCGGTTCGCTTGCGAGTTTGATAGTAAAGCCGCCCGTCGCACCATCTTCACCCGTTGAAAAGTCTTCTGCCCCTGAAATGATCAGCGTTGGCAAATCATCGTCTACGTTGGTAAGCACAGCATTTGCCGTGGGATTTAGTGTGCCATCCCATGTAGCCGTTCCTGAGGCCGTTACCGTGTAAGTCACATCACCGTCTAACGCCGAATCGTCAATTCCCGTTACTTCCACCGTCTGACCGACACTCCAGTTTGACGAATCAAACGTCAAAGTGGTTCCGGTTGCTACTGTTCCTTCATCCGGATAATTATTAATAAAACCAACGGTTACTTGATGGGCTACGGTCGGCTGACCGTTCAGTCTGACGCTGAACGTCGCTGTATCGCCATCCTCACCGGTTTCGCTATCGCCCGTCGGGGTGATGATCAGCTCCAGCTCGTCGTCATCGACGTTGGTCATAATCCCGGTCTCACAAAGGCCGTCATAGACAGGATCGAAGCTGGCAGCCGTGACGGTGTACTTGTAGCTTTGATCGTCGTCAAAGGCCGGCGGTGAGTCGTCAACTCCCGTGAAGGTCACTAATTGTGTGACATCCCAGTTGCCCGTTGTGAATTGAATGCTACCGCTATCCGGTCTGCCTTCTGACGTATCATCGGAAGCAATGCTCACATTCACCGTCTTCGTGGGCTCGGACCCAAGCCGGATCTGGATGGCGCCGGTATCTCCGTCTTCACCCGTTACGTTGTCAAGGTCCGTGATCAGGATTAGCGCAGCCGTGTCGTCATCCCCGTTGGTCATCAATGCGCTGCCGGTGGCACCGTTGAAGCCGCCTCCGGTTGCGGATGCCGTGATGTTATAGGTAATGTCCCCATCCACCACGTCGTCGTCAACGGGATTGATCTGTACGGCTCTTGCAACATTCCAGTTAGACGCGCTGAAGGTCAGGCTGGTCCGGTTTGGCTCGCCTTCGCTGGTGTCGCTGGAAGCCAAAGTCACGGTCACATTCGCATTTGGCTTTGCACTCAATGCGATTTGAACCTCTCCGGTTGTGCCATCCTCATTGGTTGTTGCAGTCGTTGCCGTCATGTAGATGGCAGCCACGTCATTGTCCAGGTTTGTCGCTTCCGCGGAGGCCGTGACACCGACGTATTCCGCCGATCCCGAGCCAGTGGCGATAATCGAGTAGGTAACATCGCCATCCAGGAGATCATCATTCTGACCAGTCACTAGCACGGTTTGACCGTCACTCCAATTCGTAGGGGAGAAGGTCAATTCATCGTCACCAGGACTGGTTCCAGTTTCAGCCTTACCTTCAGTTGCATCATCGCTTGCCACTGTCACGGTTACATTAGCCGTGGGCTCTGAATTCAAAGTCACCAGGAGCTCGATTGTAGCCCCATCTTCATCAGTAACATTTCCGGTATTGGTATTCACGACGATATTGATTCCGGCTTCGTCATCATCAACGTTGGTGAAATCACCGGTATCCGTCAGGTTTCCGTAATTGGCACCTGCCGTCGCCGTGATGGTATAGGTTTGATTTCCGTCATCCACATCGTCATCGACACCGTCAATGACCACCGTCTGGATGGTACTCCAATTGGCGCTTGTAAAATCAATCGTGTTGCCGCCCGTCACGGTGCCTTCTTCGGTATCCGATGAGCTGATGGAAATGGTTACGGTATTCGTCCCCGGATCGGATCCCAGCCGGATATCCACGGCGCCGGTGGCACCGTCTTCTCCGGTCAGGGCGTCGGTAGCCGTCATGAAAACAGCGGCGGTATCGTCATCGACGTTTGTCATGACAACCGTCTTGTTTTCACCGGTATATCCGCCGCCCTGGGCTTCGGCGGTGATGTTGTAGGTAGCATCTCCATCATCGACGTCGTCATCCACCCCGTTGATTGTCACGGTTTGGATTTGTGACCAGTTGGCCGTCGAAAATTCGATGGTGCCCGGGTTAGCGCCCTCCCCGGTGTCGTCCGAGGTGAGCTTCACAAACGTGGTGCTGGTCGGCTGTGCTTTCAGTACCACCTGGACGGACCCGGTATCTCCATCTTCACCGGTCAGTTTATCCACGGCGGTCAGGCCAATGTCCGGAGTATCATAATCGGTATTGGTCATGTCAACGCCGTCGGTGTATCCGTCATAGTCACCGCCGGCCGCGCTTATGTTGATGGTGTATGTCTGGCTTCCATCCAGGATATCATCGTCCTGGCCGGTTACCGTAACCGATTGCACTTCAGTCCAATTCCCCGTTGTAAAAATCAGGGTCTTGGTTGAAGTGACCTTGCCCTCGCTTGTATCCGATGACGACAGCGTTACCGTCACATCCTCCGTCGGCTTGGTCGCCAAGCGGATGTCGAAAGTAGCCGTATCCAAATCCTCACCGGTACTCGTATCGGTTTCGGTAATGAAGAAACCGACAGAGTCACCGTCCTCGGCGTTGGTCAGCGTACGTTCATCGGTGATTCCGTCAAAGTCGCTGCCCGTTGCGCTCAGCCCGATGGTGTAGGTGGTGTCGCCGTCGGCGTAATCATCATCAACACCTTCTATCACAAACGACTGCGGCTGGCTCCAGTTTCCACTGTCAAAATTGAGGGTTGCAGATCCGGTGATGGCTCCTTCAGTGGTGTCAACGATATCCGCCGTTACGGTAACGGCCCCCGCCGGCTGGATACCCAGGCTGACCTCGACCTCGGCCGTATCGCCGTCCTCACCCGAGGTGCCATCCACGACATTCACCACCAGGCTTGGCTCATCGGTGTCGACGTTGGTCATGATCATCACGGCTTGGTGAGTTGTATCATATCCCCCACCGGCTTGAGCTTCCGCCGTCACCTTGTAGGTCACATCGCCGTCCAATACGTCGTCCGGCTGTCCGGTCACGGTGACCGTCTGGGGTGCGCTCCAGTTGGCCGTGCCGAAGCTGAGCGACGCCCCGTCGGTAACCTGGCCTTCAGTCGGGGTATCGGAGCTGACCAGCACGGAGACGGTTGCCGTGGGCTGGGACTTCAATGCCACCTGGAAGGCGCCCGTGGCCCCGTCCTCGTCAGTGGTTGCATCCAGCAGCGACGTGACAATCCCGGGCGCGTCGTCGTCCAGATTGTCCATTGTGACGACACCGGTTTCAATTCCGGTGTAGCCGCCGCCGTTGGCCGTTGCCGTGATGGAGAATGTCGCGCTTCCATCCGCCACATCATCATCGCCGCCGACGACCGTTACCGTTCGAGCAACATTCCAGTTAGTCGTGCTGAATGTGATGTCGGCCGGTGCCACGCCCTCTTCGGTGTCCGATGATGTAAAGGAAACCGTGACATCTCCGGTCGGCTTGGCGTCGAGGACCACTTTGAATGATCCGGTATCGCCATCCTCACCGGTCACCAAATCCATGCCGGCGGTAATGACGGTCATGCCATATTCATCATTGTCCACGTTGGTCAGCGTTGCCATGCCGGTCTCGCCGGTGTAGCCGCCGCCATTGGCCACAACGGACACGGTGTAGGTGACATCGCCGTCAACCGCGGCATCGTCCTGGCCATAAATGGTAACCGTCTGAGCTTGACTCCAATTGCTGGAATCGAAGTCAATGGTAATCTCCTGGTCGCCCGTGGTTGAGCCAATCAGTCCCTCGGTGGTATCATCGACGGTCACCGAGACCTGGACCGTGCCCGTGGGCTCCGCATTTAGGTGTATCCTAATGTTGTTGTCGCCGCCGTCTTCAGTCGTGGTGACGTCCGCCGGGTCAGTCCCCTGGATGACGGTGACGCCGTAGCTGTCGTCGTCTTCATTGGTGAGTGTAACACCGTCAGTAAGACCATCATATTTTGTGAGACCGCCTGCCTGGTAGCCAGTCAAGGACACCGTATAGGTTTGATCCCCATCGACGAGATCGTCGTCTACACCTTCGATTATGACCGTCTGAGGGTCCGACCAATTCAAAGGTGAAAAGGCTAAGCTGTCATAGGAGACAACCGTTGTTCCCTCATCTCCAATCACCGAAATATTAACGCTAAGGCCTGCCGTCGGCTCCGTCTTCAGCCACAACTGGAACCCGCCGGTATCTCCGTCTTCACCGGTCAGTTCATCAAAGCGCGTGACCACATAGCCGGCCTCATCGTCATCGACGTTGTCCAGGGTGATGCTCGCGGATTCATCGACGTATCCGCCGCCGTTGGCCGTCGCGGTCACATTGTAGGCTTGATCCCCGTCATCGACCTGATCATCAACCCCGTTCACGGTTACCACCTGGGGTTGATTCCAGTTGGACGACGTAAAGGTCAATGTCTGGGAAGCCGGGTCCACGGTTCCTTCTCCCGTGTCGTCGGACGCCAGGGTTACCGTGACATCGCCGCCCACGGGCTGTGCCGCCAGGGTGACCTCGAATGCCGCGGTGTCGCCATCCTCTCCGGTCAGCCGATCCACGGGGGAGATGTCCGTCAGGATTACGCTTCCCTCATCATCGTCGGTATTGGTGAAGTCAAGGACCGCGCTGCTCCCGCCAAAACCGCCGCCGGCAGCCGTAACGGTTATATCGTAGGGAACATCCCCATCAACGGCGTTATCGTCTGCTCCGAGTACCTTCGCGGTCTGGGCGACATTCCAGTTGGTGGTACTGAATTTGAAGGTCTCCGCACTGGAAATCAGGCCCTCGGAGCTATCGCTCGTCCCGACGGTTACGGTGACCTGCGCGGTCGGCTGGACGTTCAGCTCGATATCGAACCCGTCCGTGTCGCCGGTCTCACTGGTTGTATAGCTCAATGTTGTGTAATCGGTTACGCCGTCGATGACCAGTTGCGGCGAATCATTGTCCGCGTTGGTCATGATCTGGGTAGCCGTTGCCGTATCATATCCGCCGCCGGCGGCGGTGAAGCTCACATCATAGGTGACATCGCCGTCCAGAGCAGTATCATCAACTCCCTCCACCGTAATGGCCTGGGTCTCGTCCCAGTTCGTGGGGCTGAATGAGAGGGTAACCGGCGCATTCACGGAGCCTTCCGTGGTATCCGTAATGTCGGCCGTCACCGTAACCGCACCGGTCGGCTCGACCGCGAGGGATACCTGAATCTCACCGGTGTCGTTGTCCTCATCGGTGTCGGTATCGACGCCGACCACAACGAGGGATGGCTGGTCGGTGTCCTCGTTGGTCATCACGACGCCTTCGGTGGGGGCGGAACCATACCCGCCACTGGAAGGCGTCAACGTCACCGTGTAGGTCGCGTCCCCGTCCAGCGCATCGTCATCGACGCCGTTTACCGTGGCGGTCTGCGGAACGCTCCAGTTCCCAGTGCTAAAAGTAAGAATGCCGGTACCGGCGACGGAGCCTTCGGTCGGGGTATCCGAGCTCAGGGAGACATAGACATTGCCCGTCGGCTGGGCTTTCAGGGCCACATCAATGGCGCCGGTATCGCCGTCCTCGTCGGTTATCCCGTCCGTCCGCGTAACCGCCAGCTCGGCAACGTCATCGTCCGCGTTGGTCATCACGGTGGTCCATGTCTCTCCGTCATAATCGGCTCCGGATGCGGTGACGGAAATCTCATAGGTCTGATTCCCATCCAGGCTTGGATCATCCTGGCCGGTAACGGTGACATGCTGAGTCACATCCCAGTTGGTCGACGAGAACGACAGGGTTGAGCCGGCGGTGACCGACCCTTCGCCCGAATCGCCGGAGCTGACGGTCAGGGTCACCGTCCCCGTGCCGGTTGGCTGGGAGCTCAGCTTGATATCAAATCCGCCCGTGGCCCCATCCTCGCCGGTGCTGAAATCGCCCGCCGAGGTAATGAATCCCACGGCCTCGCCGCTATCAACGTTGGTCAGCGTTTCGGAGGCCGTCACATTAGCATAGCCGCTCCCGGACGCCTCGAACGTAACGGTGTAAGTGATATCACCGTCGACCATATTGTCATCCTGGCCGGTAATAGTCGCCGTCTGGCCGACGTTCCAGTTAGTGGATTCGAATGTCAGCGACCCGCCGGCGGTTACCAATCCCTCTGAGGTGTCATCACTTGAGATCGTTACCGTAACCTGACCGATGGGCTGAGCTCCGAGTTTGACTTCGACCTCTCCCGTCTCCCCATCCTCACGGGTCAAATTGTCAGTGGTGGTGACCACCAGGGAAGGCACATCATTGTCGACGTTAGTCAGTGTTGCCTCTCCGGTCAGGCCGACGTAATTCGGATCTCCGGCAGTGGCTTCAACGGAGACGGAATAGGTTGCATCCCCATCGATGACGGTATCTTCCTGCCCCGTAACGACTACCGTCTGTGGCGCGCTCCAGTTGGAAATGGAAAACCGCAACGCACCGCCAGTGGTGACCGACCCCTCTCCGGTATCATCGGAGGTAACCGTCACGTCCACCGCCTGGGTTGGCTGTGAGGCCAAGCTCACCGTAAACGTCGCCTGGTCACCGCCCTCTCCGGTTGAGATATCGGCTCCCTGGGAGACCAGGATTTCCGCCGTGTCATCATCGACGTTGGTCAGGGTCTGGCTTTCGGAGAATCCCGCATGGTATCCGCCTCCTGCGGGGACCGCCGTGATGGTGTAGGTAACGTCTCCGTCATCCACGTCATCATCGACGCCTTCGACCGTGACGGTTTGATAGGTGTCGAAATTGGACGTGGTGAAGGTCAGAACCGCGCCACCGGTCACCGATCCTTCTCCCGGCTCATCGGATGAGACGGTCACGACCACATCGTCCGTTGGCATGGCATCCAGCTTGACCCAGAAATTGCCCGTATCGCCGGCCTCGCTGGTTTCAGCATCCAGAGCCACGAAGGTAATGCCGGGGTTATCTTCGTCGATGTTGGTCATTCCCACGGAGCCGGTGATGCCGTCATAGCCGGACCCGGACAGCTCGTAGATGACATTGTAGGCAATATCGCCGTCGCCGACGCCGTCACCCTGGCCCGTTACCGTCACGAGCTGGGGCTGATCCCAGGTGGTGGAGCTGAAGGTAATGGGGAGGCTCGATGATACAAAGCCCTCCGTCGTGTCGTCCACATTCGCGGTGAGCAGGACATCGCCGGTTGGCTGGGTTTTCAGGACAATACTAAAGCCACCCGTGTCAAGATCTTCGGAAGTAATTGTATCATCCAAAGTAAAACCAATCTTCGGGGTGTCATTGTCGGTATTGGTCAGGACTCCGGAAGCCGTTATGCCATCATAGCCGTTGTCGGCCGCGGAAAAGCTGACGCTGTAGGTGACGTCTCCGTCCAGGATGGTGTCATCTTTTCCTTCGACGGTGACCGGCTGATTCTGATTCCAGTTCGTCGCGGTGAACGTCAGCGTCGTAGCGGACAGATTAGTGCCCTCGGTCGTATCATCAATGCTGACGGTTACCGTGACCGGCCCGGTCGGCTTGGCCCCCAGCTTGGCCTGGATGGTCCCGGTGCCGCCATCTTCCGTGGATGTTGGATCGGTAACGGTGACGACGATGGTCGGCTCGTCATTGTCCTCGTTCAACAACACGGCACTGTCGGTAACGCCGCCGTAGGCCCCGATGGTTTCCAGCGAAGCACCGTCATAGCCGCCACCGGTTGCCGTGAAGTTGATGGGATAGGTGGTATCGCCATCGACAACCAGGTCATCTTGGCCGGTTATGGTGACGTATTGAGCAGAGTTGAAATTGGAGGGGTCGAACGTCAATGTTGAAGTCGATGGACTGCCTTCCAGCGGATCACCCGAAATCACGGAGACCTCAACCTCACCCGTGGGCTGATTGCTCAAGACCACCTCGATTTCGGCGGTCGCACCGGCCTCGGTGGTGACGTTGTTGAGCAGATTGGCCAGGATCTGAGGGGTATCGTTATCGGCGTTGGTAAATTCCGCCGCCCCGCTCTGCCCACTGTAACCGCCGCCGTTGGCCACCGCTTCCACGGTATAGGTGACATCCGGATCGACGAGGATGTCATCGACACCGGTCACGATAACGGTCTGGGCCTGGCTCCAGTTCTCGGTGGTGAAAGATAGTGTTGAAGCTCCAACCGTTCCTTCGGTGGTGTCCTGGGAGGTCACCGTTACGGTGACGGTGTCGGTTGGCGCCGCGTTGAGGACCACCGTGAACGAACCGGTTTCCCCGTCTTCACTGGTGTCCCAAACCACCGTATTCACCGAAATCGACGGGCCGTCGTTGTCTAAATTGGTAAAATCAAGGCCGTCAGTGAATTGATAGCTCGTATCAACCAGGGAGTTGGCCGTGGCTTTCACGAAGTAGGCCACATCACCATCAAGGGCGGCGGGGGAGTCATCCTGCCCGGTCACGACGACCGTTTGGGTAACATCCCAGTCGCCGGTGGTGAAAGTCAGGGAGCCACCCGTGGTGACCTTGCCTTCGGCCGTATTCTGAGAGGCCATGGTGACGGTAACCTCGTAGGTCGGCTGAGTGGCCAAACGAACCGTAAAGGACACCGTATCGCCATCTTCCGAGGTAACAAGAGGTCCAGCCGTGTCAAAAATCAACCCCGCAGTGTCGTTATCAAGGTTGGTAAAGTTCGCGGTAGCGTTCACTCCCGTGTATTCCGCCCCCGATCCCGTTGCGATGATGGTATATTTCTGGCTCCCATCAATGACAGGGTCGTCCTCGCCGGTGACCGTCACGGTCTGCGGGGTGTCCCAATTGCCCGTGGTGAAGGTCAAGCTACCGGATGATACATCTCCCTCGGCCGGTTTGCTGGAGCTGAAATCTATGGTTACCTGGGCGGTGGGCTGGCTGTTCAACGCCACGTCAAAGGTTGCCGTGTCACCGTCCTCGTCGGTGGTGGTATCGGCCGCCTGAGTGATGTTGATGGCGATGGTGTCGTCATCGACGTTAGTGAAGGTCGCGGTGCCGGTCTCTCCGCTGTACCCGCCGTTGTTGGCGGTAGCGGTCACGGTGAACGGCTGGTCGCCGTCCACGATATCGTCATCCGCGCCGGTGACCGTGACGGTCCGGGCGGTGTCCCAGTTTGTCGATGAGAAGGTAATCGACGCCGGGACCGTGCCTTCTTCAGTGTCGCTGGAATTCAGGGTCACGGTAACATCGGCCGTGGGCTGAGCCTTCAGGACCACACTAAAGGACGCCGTATCCCCCGTCTCGTCGGTATCCGTGTCCGTGCCCGGCGTGACCGTAATCCCAAAAGTGTCGTCATCGACGTTGGTCATGCCGATGGAGTCGTTCTGCCCGCTGTAATTGGCGCCGTTGGCGGTGGCGGTGATGGTGAACGGCTGGTCCCCATCCACCAGTCCGTCATCGGCACCGGTGACGGTGATGGTCTGGGCGGTGTCCCAGTTGGCCGAGGTAAATTCGACTGATGCAGGCTCCTGGCCTTCACCCGTATCCGATGAGGTAAAGGAGACGGTCACGTTCTCCGATCCGGTGGGCTGGGACAGGAGAACAACATCAAATTCCGCGGTGCCGCCGGCTTCACTGGTTTCCAGGTCAGCAGACCCGGAAATGGCAATTCCCACGGAGTCGTTATCGACATTGGTCAACAGGGCGGTCTTCGTTAAGCCATCATAAGCGCCGCCGGTGCCCTGGAGGGTCACCGTGTAGGTTTGATCTCCGTCCACCACCGCGTCATCCTGACCGGTGATGGTGACCAGCCGAGGCTGGTCCCAGTTGCTAGAGTCAAATGTTAGGGTGCCACCTCCGGTGACGTCTCCCTCTCCCGTGTCATCCGAGGCAGTATTCACAGTGATGCTCGTATTCGGCTTGACCTTCAGATGGACATAGAATTTGCCAAGGCCCCCATCCTCAGTGGTCTCCATGTCCGACGGGGTTACCACGAATCCGGCCTGATCATTATCGATGTTGGTGAAGGTAGCCCGACCGATCTGTCCGTTATACCCGCCACCATAGGCCTGGGCCGCTACCCTGTAAACGACGTCTCCGTCCAGGGAAGCGTCGTTTACGCCCTGGACCGTCACGGTCTGGGGATCATCCCAGTTGGCGGCTGAGAAATAGATGGGCTTGGTGGAGATCACCTTGCCTTCCGAGGCGTCATTGGAAGAGAGGTTAACCTGAACCTGAGCGGTGGGCTGGGCTCCCAGGCTGACGGTAAACGACGCCGTATCCAGATTCTCACTCGTCAGCTCGTCGCCGGTAGTACCGATAAGCACACTAAATGTGTCGTCGTCCACATTGACCACATTTTCGGTGGCGGTGGCACCATTGTAATACCCGCTGGAAGATGCTGATGCCGTCAACTGGTAGTTCTGGTTGCCATCCACTATGCTATCGTCCACGCCGGTGACGGTTACCGTCTGAGGGGTCCCATAGTTGGTCGATGAAAACGTCAGGGTCCCTCCCGCGGTCACCGTGCCTTCCCCGGCATCATTGGTCCCCAGGGTGACCGTCACCTCAGCGCCCGGATTATTCTGGAGGCTGACGTTGAATTCCGCCGTATCTCCATCTTCACCGGTCTGGTTGTCGCCGCCCACCGGATCGATCAAAATGGCGTTATCCGCCACCACGCTGACGTCGAAATAGTCCCGGGCATATCCACTCCAGTCCGGCGACCAGGCTTCAACCGTGACCGTAATGGTCTTTCCCAGATCACCTGTGGGGATGGTGCCGACATTGAATGTCCCCGTGGTTGTCCCCTGGCTGTCAAACGTCAGCCAGGATGCGGTCGTCGAGTACCCGACGTAGTAGAACAGGGTATCCGCGTCAGAATCATAGAAGGTATGATTAACCGTTGAGGGAAACCCGGCCCCGACAATTTTAAATGATTCGTTTACGGCGCCGACATTGTATGTCCGATCATCCATGGGGTTTTGCAGGACGGGAACGGCCAACGTCCCCTCGACATCATCTAGCGCGTCGGCGTCGAAATAGGTTTTCTGAAGGTCAATGTCATCGGTTTCCAGGACCCAGTCCCCGCCGTAGGCTTCGTTTCCGGTGGCGTCCACGGAAGCGGCCACGTTGGCGCCGGAAATATCTTCGAGCTTGGCCACGAAGGCCTCGCCGCTCTCGTCTTCCACGACGTTACAGGCCAGCAGGTCGATCCGGCCTCCGTCGGAGAGCTCACCGCCCACGGCCTTCCAGAAGCTCTGAACCTCGGTGTCGGTTTCCAACGAATCCAGATTGGTGACCGCGCCTTCGGCCAGCGGCAGGCTGGCGCCCTCATTGTGAGTGGCAAAGGCAATGCTGTCGGCTTCCTGGCCGCCCAGGGACTCATGGATCAGGTTGGCCAGTCCCTCGACGTCGGTCTCGGCCGGGTCGTACTCGACAACGATAACGCCGTCCTTGGCCGCCGCGGCCAGGTCATCGGCCTGCTGCAAGTCGGAAGAGATCACCAGGACATGGACCCCCTCGTCCGCCCCGACATCCTCGCCGTCAGCCAGAAACAGGGGCTCGGTACCGTCAATCCCCGAATCATCCGCGCCGGCGTCCGCGTCATCGGGGGCGTCGCCATCCGCGCCGTCCATTGCACCGGTGAAATCCTGGTCATCCAGCTCATCCACCAGGTCCAGCATACCGGCACCGTCCAGAACGATTCTGTCTTCCAGCCTTCTGATTTTAAACATTGCCATGGGTCGCCTCCTTATTAGGTCCTGAAATACATTGAAACCGGAAATATTGTCTAAATCTCATAAAATTGAATATCCAATTGATTATAACGCTTCCTTTTCGTTTCGGTCGTGAATCCCGCCGTTCACCTTTTTAAGAGTTACATGACTCCCCCCTGTTTTTCGTCCGGTTCTACCGTGCGGCGGCCGCCGCCGGGAGCGGTGCCGCGGGCTCTGTTTGAGCGGGCCGGATGACAACGCCGTCCGGCACCATGATATTCCGGGTGCCGATGTCCATGGGAGCCGCGTCCGGGTCCTGATCGGCCAGGGGCGTCTCCCACCGATAATAATCGAGTCCGAGGGTGACCAGGAGCGTGTGGTAGGCATGGATCAGGTCGATCAGGCTCTGGTTCCGCTTGAGCGTGGTGACGATATGCTCCTGCATCCGCTCGGTTATCTCCGTATCGGACAGGGTTCCGAGGGCGTGGCGCTCGGCGGTCATGTCGAGCAGCTCCGCGGAAACCCGGAATGCCTCGTCATTGAGTTTGAAATGACGGGTTTTAACGGTGTATTCATGAAGGGCCAGGTGGGTCTGGGCGATGACGCTCCCGGTGAGGAGCAGCCGTTCGAGCCGGACCTTGGTTTCGGCCTTCACCTGGGCGTTCCATTCCATGTACCGGGCGGGCAGGGCCAGGAAATTGTACATGAGCCCGGCGCCGACGGTGGCCCATTCGTTGGTGACATAGGAATCGTTGCCGTTGTAATGGCCGGCCAGGTCGAACCGGATGCTCGGGAACATCTGGACAAGTGCGGCACGGGCCTCGTCATGCTGAATCCGGCTGTTGAGATCGGCGGCAAAGAACTCCGGGCGGTTGTGGAGGGAGATCCGTTCGAGGGCCATCGGGTCGAGGGCGTCCAGCTCGGGGAGATCTTCGATCCAGTTTTCGGCCCGGCCGTCGGCCAGAACGAGGTCGGTCCCGGCGGGCAGGCCCATCAGCTTGGCAAGCTCGTATTTGGCTCCGGAAAGATCGGCCTGGAGGGTTCCGACGGTGATGGCCATCTCGGTGAGCTTCTTTTCGATGTCCTTGGCCACGATGGGGTCGAGGCGGTTCTGGGCGACCATCTCGGAGGCCTTCTCGAGGTAGCGGCGCATCTGCTCCTCGACGGTTCGGACCCGTTCGAGATCCCGCTCGGCCATGGCCGCCTTAAAAAAGGTGCCGGCGATGTCGAGCGCGAGGGTCTGGGCCTGTCGGAGCCGCTCCATCCGCCGGACTTCGTTCTGAAGCGCGGCCTGCCGGGCCCGAATATAGGAAATCCCGAAATCGAGGAGGTTCCAGGCAAGGGTGAGGTCGGCGGTCTTCTGAGTGCGCTCCTCGGAGATCGAGGCCCGGAGGTAATCGCTTTTGTCCTCTATCGCCGCCTGCAAGGTGAAATCGGGAAGCATTTCGAGGTTCTTGGCCAGGGCCTTGTCGTCATCGATCCGGGCCATGATCCGGTTGATCCGCATTTCGAGGTTGTGCTCGAAGCTGAACCGAACGGCCGCTTCCAGGGTCAACGGCTCGGGCACGGTCACCGACTCCTGGGGCTTGAGGAGTTCCAGGTCATCGGCCGCGTTGATCTCACGATCCGCCGCCAGGTCAACGGTATAACGGGTGGTACACCCGCTCCCGATCATCAGGCTGATTACCGTCGCCGTCATCAGAATGAAAATCCGGTTATACACGTCATATCCGCCCCCACCCCTCATATTGGATGTGCATACGTCGAAGTTGAGGCTGATTTATGCAATATCCATTCCATTAGCCGCTGAATGCTATTCACCTCGTGGCGATATGCCTCTATGCGCCAAATCATATCAGTCAATTAAAGCATTTTCCGGCAACCACGCCATGGCGCCTCGTCTCGTTGTCGATAAACCCTGTTTATCAATTTTTTTTAAGCCCCTTTAAAAACTTTAAACATGCGTGAAAATGCCACTACATGGATCTGAGCTTCATTTATCACCGGTTTGCTTCCCTTGTCAACCCCTTTGTTGGGGCTTGTGGCCGACCGCCCATAGAAGATACCGGCTCCGGATTCGACCGCCCCGGACCCGTTCGAGCCCGGCTTTCCGGAGGATTTGAACGATCCGGTCCCCGGTCATTCCAGTGCGGATGGGCGGATGGGACGGGCTCCGCCCGAATAAAAGGTCCATGGGGGTCACCGAGCCGTCACCGTCCCGAAAGAGTGGGCGGACGGGGCCGTCCCCTCTGAGATGAGCGGCGATGGCGGCCAGGTCCGGAACAAAAAAGACCGCCCGGCCGCCCGGCGCCAGGACCCGGATGGATTCGGCCAGGGCCCGGTCGTGGTCGCCGGGGAGAAGCCGGGCCAGGCAGAGGACCGACCGGATCTCGGCCACCGAGTCCGACCTTACCCCCGAGAGGTCCAAGATGGCCGGGGCGTCCCCGTCCGGCATCCACCGGATTGGCCCATCGCCTTCTGGTTCCGGGCCTTCGCCGTCGGGAATCTCCAGCCCGCCGCCAAGGCGGAGTCGGCTCGGGGCCGCCATCGTTTCGCAATGCTCCCGCCAGATCCGCCGGAAGGCCGTCGTCACCGCCCGGGCGTACCGGGGCCCGTCGCAAAGGGGCGAAGCGAGGATTTGATCCCGAAGCCCGGCCCGGAGCCGGGCCAGATCGTCGATCCGGTTGGCCCGGGAGATGGCCAGGTGCTGGTAATCTGATTCCGTGGCGGCCACCCAGTCGCCGAGCCCGGCGGCCGAGAGGATGGAGCGCCCCTGCCGGCTCACGAATGTCTCCCCGGCCAGGCTCACCACCGGGACCCCCATGTAGAGGGCCTCGCAGGTGGTCAGCCCGCCGGGAAAGGGGAAGGGGTCGAGGGCGATGTCGATCCCGCCGTAGCCGGCCAGGTAGTCGTAATGGGAGACCGTGCCGTCCATATCCACCCGGTCCGGGGTCACCCCGTTGTCGGCGAACAGCCGCCGGTATAGCCGCCGGATATAGCGGTCGTCAAGGGGGATGCTCCGGAGGGCCAGGCGGGAGCCGGGCACGGCCCGGAGAATCGCGGCCCAGCACTCCACCACCTCCCGGCTCACCTTGGCGGTGTTGTTGAAACAGCCGAAGGTTACAAACCCTCGCCGGACCGCCGGCGGGGGCGAAACCGGCGGGGCCGTCGCCGGAGGGCCATAGCAGAGGTAGCCGTCGGGCAGCCGGAGCGGCCGCTCCACATACCACGGCTCATCACCTTCGGGCAGGACCTGGCGGTCGCAGACGATATAATCCACGGCGGGCAGGCCGGTGGTGTCCGGGTAGGCGATCCAGGCCACCTGAATGGGGGCCGGCTTCCGGGCGAAGACCCCCAGGCGGTTTCCGGCGGTGTGGCCGGAGAGGTCCGCCAGGATATCGATCCGGTCCTCGCGAATCCGCCGGGCCAGTGCCTCGTCATCCATCCCGACCACCGTCCGCCAGAGGTCCACCCGGTCCCGGAACCATCGGGTCATTTCGCCCTCGGCCCGGCGGTCGGCGTAGCAGCAGAGGGTCAGCTCACCCCGGTCCCGGGCCGCCACAAAGGGGGTCAGGAAAAAGCCCACCGGGTGACGGCCGAAGTCCCGGGAGACCAGCCCCAGCCGGATGGGCCGGTCGGGGTCGGGATCGGTTTCCGGAGTCCGGGCCTGACGGGTCAGCGGCGCCCCGTGCCGGCGGTACCAGGCGTCGTGGGCCTCGCGCAGGGCCGTCGGGGTGATGCCGGGGAGGTAGTGGAGGGCGAGGAGGTGGTTGTCGTGCATCCGGACGCTGTCCGGCCGGGCCGCCAGAGCCTTTGCAAAGGCATCGGCCGCCTCCTTTGCCCGGCCCTGGTGCTTGAAGACATTGGCCATGCCGAACCGGGCTTCCGGGCGTTCCGGCTCCCGTTTCAGGGCTTGGCGGTAGGCGGAGAGGGCGCGCCCGGTCTGTTTCAGGTCGATCCAGGTGTTGCCCAGGTTGGAGAGGGCGTCGGCGAAGTCGGGTTTCAGCCGGAGAGCCCGGCGGAAGGTCTCCACGGCCCGCCGGGGCTCCCCCCGGTCCCGATAGACGTTGCCCAGGTTGCCGTGAAAGACGGCCCGATTTGGATCCAATTCGATGGCCCGGGTGATCTCCGCCATGGCCTGGTCCAGCTCCCCTCGCTGGTAGGCCAAAACGCCGATGAGATGGCGGGCATCGGGCTGGTCCGGGTCGGCCGCCAGGACCTCCCGGTAACCGCTTTCGGCCCGGTCGGCCCGCCCGGCCTGATGGTCGGCGATGGCCCGCCGGAGCACCGCTTTCGTGTCCGTTGCCGTCATGATCGGTTTGAACCCTCGCACCAGCGGCGCCAGATCTCCCGGTAGGCCCCCTCGACGGCCCGGGCAAACCCGGCCGCGTCACAGAGCGCCGAGGCCAGGAGCCGGTCCCGCATGGTCCGCCGGAGCCGGCGCAGCCGGTCGGTGTCCTCGGCCAGCCCGGCGGCAATCCGGACGAAATCCGCCGGAGTCTCCGCCACCAGATCGGGGAGGGCGGCGGCGGGGAGAAGGGTGGCGCCGTATCGGGCGACGGTCCGGTCCCCGGCCGGGGAGACCACCGGGACCCCCATCCAGAGGGCCTCGCAGGTGGTGGTGCAGCCGTTATAGGGAAAGGTGTCGATGCAGATGTCGGCCAGGGCGTAGGTCGCCAGATGGTCGGCGGCTTTGGCGGCATAGGGCTGGAAGACGAGCCGGTCGGGATCAACGCCGAATGCGGCCAGCCCATCCCGGACCCGGCGGGTCGAATAGTCGTCCCGGCTCTGCTTGGCCTTGATGAGCAGGCGGGAATCCGGCACGGATTTCAGGAGCTCGGCCCAGTATTCGAGGGTGACCGGCTGGATTTTGCTCATGTTGTTAAAGGAAGCGAAGGTGATGTACCCGTTTTTCTCGAACGGGGATACCGTTTCGGCGTCCGGGGTCGTCTCCGGCCGGTAGGCCAGAAAGCAGCGGTTCAGACGCCAGAGGGTCTCGCTGAACCGTTCGGCGATGTCCGGCGGGGTGATCCAGGGGTCGGAGAGCTTGTAGTCCATCACGTCGAGGCCGGTGGTGGTCCCGTACCCGAGCCAGGAAATCTGGACCGGCGCCGGGGCTTCGGCGAAGACCCGGAGCCGGTTGTAGGAGGTGTGGCCGGCCAGGTCCACCAGGATATCGATCCCGTCTTCCATCACCCGCCGGGCCACGGCGGCGTCCGAGAGTCCCACGGTTCGGAACCAGCCCTCGGCATGGCCCCTGATCCGTTCGGTTATGGCGTCCTCCCGGATGACTTCGGCGTAGCAGTGGACTTCCACCGCATCCGGGTCGTGATGTGCCAGCAGCGGCTCGATGAACCAGGCGCAGGAATGGTGCCGGAAATCCGGGGAGACGTAGCCCACCCGGAGCCGGCGGTCCGGGTCCGGCGAATTCGAGTAGGCGGGCCGGCCGGCAACGGGCCGGCCGTGGAAATCGTTCCAGCGGCGGTGAGCCGCGTAGAGGGCATCGACGTCCTGAGCGGGGTCGTAGAGCATGGACAGGAGGAGGTTGGTCCGGGCCATGTGGCATTCGGGCTTGAGGGTCAGGGCCCGCTCATAGGCGGCGACCGCTCCGGCCGAGTCGCCCCGGTCCTTCAAGGCGGAGCCGAGGTTGGTGTGGACGTCCGGGTGGTCGGGACGGATTTCCAGGGCTTTCCGGTAGGCGGCCACGGCCCGGCCGAACCGCCGGAGGTCTTTGTAAACGTTTCCGAGGTTGTTGTAAACTTCGGGATAGTCGGGCTTGATGGAGAGGGCCTTCTGGTAGCACTTGATGGCCCCGGACTGCCGGCCGAGGTCCCGGAGGACGTCGCCGAGGCTGTGATGGAGGGAGGCCCGGTCGGGCTGGAGCTTGAGAGCCGCCTGGTAGGCTTCGGCCGCCTCGGCCATCCGGCCCCGCCGCCGGAGAACCGAGGCCAGGTTCACCTGAGCGGAGACCGACTCCGGCTTGAGAGAGAGGGCCCGGCGATAGGTTTTAACCGCCCCGTCCAGGTCCCCCGCCGCCATCTGGACATTGCCCAGGTTGACGTGGAAAAAGGCCGCGTCCGGCTTGAGCCGGATGGCCCGCTCGATGCTCTTCCGGGCCGTTTCATGGTCGCCCAACTGATGACGGGTGAGCCCGTAGAGGTGGAGGGCGTCGGGATGATCGGGATGGTCGGCCAGGATCGCCTTATATATCTTTTGGGCCTCGGCGTGCCGGCCCGCTTTCTGGTGGGCCATGGCTTCGGCGAGCTTTCCGTCCAGGTCGGGCGTGGGCGCCGGGGGCGGCGTTGCCTTGGAGAGCCGGGGGCCGACATCGGCCTGTTTCCGGGCCAGGGCCACGAGGGCAAATTGTTTCGGCTCGGTTTCCACGTCCACGCCGGGAAAGCCGGCCGTCCGGAATGCCGCTTCCAGGGTTTCGGCGGTAAAGCCGGTCCGGTGGGCCATCTGGGTCTTGCCCTGGGCCAGGGCGGGACCGAAACCGTAAAGGACATCCAGCGGGGTGATGGGTCCGGCCGGCGAGGTGTAGAGGACCTCATCCAGCCGGTCCCCGGCAATGAATGGGGCAATGGCGGCAAGATCGGGCACGGTGACCAGGACGAAGCCGTCGGGCCGTATGACCCGGAAAAACTCCCTTAAGGCGACCGGCACCTCGTCGGCGGTGAGGTGCTCCAGGTTGTGAGCCGAGTAAACCGCGTCCACCGAGCCGTCGGCCACGGGGGCCATGTCGGTGATCGAGGCGGTGATGTCCGGCCTGGCCGCCGGGTCGATGTCCAGCCGGACCTCCTCCCAGTTCTTTCCGGCAAAGGTCGGATGAAGCCGGCCGGCCGGGCCGCAACCCACATGGAGGACCTTCCGCCGCCGTTTTCCCGCCGGTACGGCCGCCTTCCGCCCGCCGCACCAGGTTCGCCAGATCTCCCGGAACGCGGTCTCGAGCTCCCGGGCGAGCCGTTTGCCGTTGCAGAGCGGGGATCGGATCATCCGTTGGCGGAGGGACCGGCGGAGGTCGGCCAGGTCGTCGAGGTTCCGCTCCCAGCGGAGTGCCTTATTCAGATAATCGGTCTCCGATTCGGCGATCCAGTCGGTCAGCCCAGCCGCCGACAGGATGCTCACCCCCTGCCGGGCGGCGAAATTCGGCCCGGCCAGGGAGACCACCGGGACGCCCATGTACAGGGCCTCGCAGGTGGTGGTGGTCCCGTTGTAGCCGAGTGGGTCGAGGGCGATGTCGATCCGGTTGTAGATCGCGAGGTGATCGGCGGTGGAGGGGGTGTAGCCGATCATTTCGACCCGATCGGCTGAAATCCCCGCCCCTTCGAGCAAATCCCGGTATCGGCGCCGGACCGACTCGTATTCGAGGGGCCGGCTTTTGAGAATCAGCCGGGCGTCGGGGATCGCCCGGAGCAGCTCCGCCCAGACGTTGATCGTGGCCGTCGTCACCTTGGGGAGGTTGTTGAGGCAGCCGAAGGTCAGGTGTCCGGCTTCCCGGGCGGGAAGCGGCCCCACATCCGGGGCGCATTCCAGAGGGGCGTAGCAGAGGTACCCGCCGGGCAGGCGAAGGAGGGTCTCGGAAAACCATCCCTCGGCCCCGGGAGGGGCCACCCATCGGTCGCAGATCAGGTAGTCCATCGCGGACATTCCGGTGGTGTCGGGATATCCGAGCCAGGTGGCCTGAACCGGAGCCGGCTTCCGGGCGAAGACCAGAAGCCGGTTCCGGGCGGTGTGCCCGGAGAGGTCCACCAGGATGTCGATCCCGTCGGCCCGAATCCGTTCGGCGGCGGCCTCGTCGCTCATCCGCTGGATGACCCGCCAGGCGTCCGCCTTCTCCTTGAGGGTTTCGGTGACCGCGTCCGACTGCTCCCGCTGGTCGTAGCAGAAGATTTCCACCGCCGAGGGGTCATGGGCCATCAGGTAGGGGAGCAGAAAGTAGCTCACCGGGTGACGGCAAAAGTCGGCCGAGACGAACCCCACCCGAAGCCTCTTTTCGGGGTCGGGCGGGTTTCCGTGGGGCCGAATCCGGGACGCCAGGGGCCGGGCATGGTGTGCTTCATACCGGTCGTGCTCGGCTTTAAGCTCCGACGGGGAGACATCCGGGAGGTAGTGGAGCGTCAGGAGCATGTTGGTGTGAGCCCGGGCGTAACCGGGCCGGATTTCCAGGGCCCGGCGGTAGCAGTCGAGGGTCTCTTCCACCCGGACCAGATCTTTCAGGGTGTTGCCCATGTTGTTATAGGCTTCGGCGTAATCGGGCTGGAGCCGGATGGCCTCCTGGTAGGCCGCCACCGCCGCGTCGAGTTCTCCCTGCTCCTTTAAGACATTGCCCCGGTTGTAATGGCCCATGGCAAAGTCGGGCTTCAGCCGGACCGCCGTGTCGTAGGCTTCGAGCCCATCGGCCAGCCGGCCCGCTTCAAAGAGGGCGTTGCCCAAATTGCTGTAAAAGATGTGATTGTCGCCGCCTGTCTCGATGGCCCGACGGATTCGGCGTTCCGCCTCGTCGTAATTCCCCCGCTGATAGGCGATCACGCCGAGGAGATGATGGGCGTCCGGGTATTGTGGGTCGAGGTCGAGAATCCCCCGGTAAACCGCTTCGGCTTCCCTGAGCCGACCGGCCTGATGGTGGGCGACCCCTTCCTTAAGCCGTCGCCGCTTTTCCGCCAGCGTGGCGCCGCCTTCACCGTCCATGAGCTCCCCCCTCACACCAGTTTTTCCACATCCCGCGAAAAGCCGCATCGAGGCTCCGGGCAAACCGGGGCCCGTCACAGAGGGCGGAGGCGAGCATCCGCTTTCGCATTCCCCGGCGGAGCCCGGCCAGGGACTCCCGCTCCCGGTCGCACCGGACCGCCCGGTCCACGTACCCGGCGTCGCTGTCCGCCACCCAGTCGGCCAAACCGATCCGGGTCAGGATGCTCTCCCCCTGACGGCCCGCGATGGTCCGTCCCCGCCGATTGATCACGGGGACGCCCATGTAGAGGGCTTCGCAGGTGGTGGTGGCTCCGTTATAGGGAAACGGGTCGAGGGCCACGTCCACCTGGTTGAAATGGGCCAGATGCTCGGCATGGGTCGGCGAGGCGCCGATCAGGGTCAGGCGGTCGGCGGCGATCCCGGCCCCGGCGAAACGAGTTCGATAGCGGTCGCGGACCGCTTCGTCGTCAAACACCCGGGCCTTCATGATCAGGGCGGCGTCGGGGATGGCACGGAGCACCTTCGCCCAGACATCCACCGTTTCGTCGGTGACCTTGGCCAAGTTGTTGAAGGAGCCGAAGGTGAGGTGGCCCCGGCTTGCCGCGGGCGGAGGACCGATTGCCGGCGCCGACGGGGGCGGGGCATAGCAGAGGTTGCCGGCCGGAAGCCGGACCGGTGTTTCAAGGATTTCGTCCTCGGCCCCCTCCGGAATCACCCAGCGGTCGGCGATGAGGTAGTCCATGGCCGTCAGCCCCGTGGTGTCGGGATAGCCGATCCAGGTGGCCTGGACCGGGGCCGGCTTTCGGGCAAAGACCAGCAGCCGGTTCCGGGCGGTGTGTCCGGAGAGGTCCACCAGGATGTCGATCCCGTCCGACCGAATCCGGTCCGCCAGGGTCTCGTCGGTCATTCCCACCACCGTCTCCCAGTGGTCCACATGGGCTTTGAGCCATTCGGTCATCCGGTCGGCCCCCAGCCGGTTGGCATACGCGAAGACCTCGGTCGAAGCCGCATCCCGATGGGCGAGATAGGGCGCCAGAAAAAACCCCACCGGATGTCTGGCCAGATCGGCCGAGATGAATCCCACCCGGAGCCGCCGGTCAGGGTCCCGGTCCCGGATCGGCACGGGCGCCGACCCCGTCAGCGGATCGGCGAATTGCCGGCCCCACTCGATATGGGCCGCTTTGAGGGTTCCCGGGTCGATCCCCGGCTCGTAATGGCGGGCCAGGAGAAGATTGCCGTGGGCCTGCCGGTAATCGGGCCGATGGGCCAGGGCTCCGCGGAAAGAGTCGATGGCTTCGGAGACATCCCCCGCGTCCTGGAGGACCCGGCCGAGGTTGTTCAGGGCTTCGGCGTGGTCCGGCCGGGCCTCGATGGCCCGGTGGTAGGCATCGATGGCTTCGGTGAGCTTCCCCCCATCCCGCAAGGCCAGCCCGAGGGTGTTCCAGGCGCCGGGATGATTGGGGCTCAGAGTCAGCGCCCGGCGGCAGGCGGCCTCGGCATCGGCGGCGGCTCCCCGCTCCCGAAGGACGGTGGCCCGGTTGGCATGGGCGTCCGGATGGCCGGAGTCCAGGGCAATCGCCCGGTCGCAGGCCGCCAGGGCGTCATCGAGCCGGCCGGCGCCCCGGAGGGCGGCCCCCAGGTTGCTGTTGTAGAGGGCCTGGTCCGGGGAGAGCCGGACAGCCCGCTCGATCAACTCGGCCCCCCGGCCCGGATCATCATCCTGGCAGGCGAGGACCCCCAGTAGATGAAGAGCGTCCGGCTGATCCGGATCGATCTCCAGAACCTTTTCGTACAAAGCGGCCGCCGCGGCTCCATCCCCGGCCTGGTGACGGGCTACCGCCGTCTTCAACAGGTCATCCACCGCCGCCGGCCCGCCTGTCGGGGGACCCTGGGCCGGGACGCCGCGGTTGGGGGCGCGCCTCTGCTTCCGTTTAGCTTTCCGCCGACGTTTTTTCGCCATGGCCTTGCCTTTCCGTTGTCTGGGAGGCGCACCACCGGCGCCACATCTCTCGAAACGCCCGCTCGATATCCCGGGCGAACCGGGGGCCGTTACAGAGGGGCGACGTGGCCATCCGGTCCCGCAATCCGGCCCGCAGCTTTGCCAATGCATCGAGGTCCGCCCCGCTGGCCACCGCCCGCTCCACGTAGTCCGACTCCGATGCCGCCACCCAGTCGGGGAGACCGACGGTGTTGAGGATACTGACCCCCTGCCGGGCCACGAAGGTCCGCCCGGCCAGACTGATCACCGGAACCCCCATATACAGGGTTTCGCAGGTGGTGGTGGTGCCATTGTAGGGAAAAGGGTCGAGCCCCACGTCGATCCGTCCGTAAGCCGACAGGTGAGCCGTGTGATTCGGGGTATATCCCATCAGCTCAATCCGGTCCGGATCGACCCCGGCATCGACAAACCGGCTCCGGAACCGGTCCGCGACTTCCGGGTCTTCCAGATACCGGTTTTTCATCAACAGGTGGGCGTCGGGCACCGCCTTCAGAATCTCCGCCCAGAGGGCGATCACCGTTTTCGTGACCTTGGCCAGATTGTTGGTGCAGCCGAAGGTGAGATATCCCCGTTCCAGAGCCGGCAACGGCCCGACGGGGGGCGCATGGGCCGGCGGCTCCCAGCAGAGGTAGCTCACCGGCAGCCGGCGGGGGGTCTCGGCGAATCCCGCCTCCGCGCCGTCGGGAATCACCCACCGGTCGGCAATGATGTAATCCACCGCCGTCATTCCGGTGGTGTCGGGATAGGCGGCCCAGCTCACCTCAATGGGGGCCGGCTTCCGGGCGAAAACCAGAAGCCGGTTGCCGGCGGTGTGGCCGGACATGTCCACCAGGATATCGATCCGGTCCGACCGGACCATCTCGGCCACCCTCCGATCCGACAGGCCGGCAATGGGGCGCCAGGCGGCGGCGCGGGCTTTGAGCCGACCGGTCACCGGGTCTTCCCGCCGGCGGTCCGTATAGCAGAACAGGGAGATGGCCTCGGGATCATGGGCCTCGAAAAAGGGCAGGAGAATATACCCGACCGGATGTTGACCGAAGTCCATGGAGACGATCCCCACCCGGAGGCGCCGGTCGGGGCTCGGATCGTTGTCGTGCTGGGCCGCCGGATCAGCCAGGGGAGCCGCGAACCGCGAGTTCCACTCGTCATGGGCCCGGCGGATCGCCTCGGGGGAAAGGTCCGGCAGGCAGTGCATGGCCAGAAGCTGGTTTTCAAACGCGGCACGGAATTCGGGATTCAGAGCCAGGGCCTGCTGGTAGCTGTCCACCGCCTTTTCGGCCTCCCCAAGCTCCTTGAAGAGGTTGCCCCGGTTGGTCAGGGTTTCATGGGAATGGGGCTTGAGGTCCAGGGCCTGATTAAAGCAGGCCATGGCCTCGCCGGCGGATCGGCGCTCCATCAGGGCGTTGCCCAGGTTCATGTGGGCCGCGTGATCGTCCGGTTTGAGCTCGACCGCCCGCCGAAAAGCGGCCAGGGACTCATCCCGCCGTCCCTGATCCGACCGGAGAAAGCCCAGTCCGGAGTGGATGAGGCTGTCATCGGGGGCCAGCGAGAGGGCCTTTTCGAGATGGCCGGCCGCGCCGTCGAGGTCCCCCCGCTCCCGGAGGAGATTCCCCAGGTGGTGGTGGAGGCGGGGAACCTCCGGAAGGCGGGTCAGGGCATCCCGGAGGCACCTTTCGGCCGCCTCCACCTCGCCGTTCGTCTTGAGCGCGGAGCCGAGGTTGGCCAGGGCCTCCGCGTAATCCGGCTTCCGGTGGACCGCCTCCCGGTAGCAGCGGATCGCCTCGGCCATCTCCCCCTTTTCCCGAAGCGCATTGGCCAGGTTGTTCCAGACGGCAACCGAGTCGGGATTGATCTTCAACGCGGCCCGGAAATGGTCGATGGCCTCGTCCATCCGGCCGTCGGCTTTTAAGAGGTTGGCCAGGTTGTAATGCCCTTCGGAGAAGTCCGGATTAAGGGCGATGGCCCGCTCGTAGCCGGCCCGGGCCGCATTGAGCTGCCCCAGCCCTTTCCGGGCATTGCCCAGGCTGGAGTGGAACGCCGCCTGATTCGGCTGGACGGCGATGGCCCGCTCGATGAGCTCGGCGCCCTCCTCCAGGCGGTCTGACTGGCAGCAGACGACGCCCAGGAGGTGGAGGGCGTCCGGATGGTCGGGCGTTGTCTCGAGAATTCGCCGATAGAGCCGCTCGGCCCGGTCGGGATCGCCGCTCCGGTGGGCGGTCACCGCGGCTTTGATCAGACGGTTGGGATCGGTCCGTCCCAGGTATTGTCCCCACATCCGGCGGAAGGCCGTTTCCAGAAACCGGGAAAACCGGGCGGCATTGCAGAGGGGCGATTGGCGCATCCGCTCCCGGAGGGACCGCCGGAGTGCGGCCAGGGCTTCGAGGTCACCAGCCCGGCGGACCGCCATCCCGACATATCCTTCCTCATCTCCGGCGATCCAGTCGGACAACCCAACGGTATGGAGCAAACTTACCCCCTGCCGGCCCACAAAGGTCGTCCCGGCCGATCCCACCACGGGAACCCCCATGTAGAGGGCCTCACAGGTGGAGGTGGTGCCGTTGTAGGGAAACGGATCAAGGGCGATATCGATCTCCTGGTAGGTCTCCAGGTGCTCGCGGTGGGTGGGGGAAAACCCCCGCATGACCACCCGAGCCGGATCGATTCCCGCGTCGGCAAAGAGGCGGCGGTAGCGTTGACGGACCGAGTCGTCCCCGAAGGACTTGTACTTCAGGATGAGACGGCTCTCCGGCACCCGGCGGAGAATCCGGGACCAGATCGAGACCATCTCCGGGGTCATCTTGGCGATGTTGTTGAGACACCCGAAGGTGATCCCTCCGGCGTCCAGCGCGGGCAGCGGAGTGACCGCCGGAGCCCGGTCCGGCGGCGCGTAGCAGACGTAGGTCTCGGGCAGCCGGGCCAACCGCTCGGAGAAGTCTTTTTCCGCTCCCGGTGGCGTCACCCGACCGTCGGTGATCAGGTAATCCATGACCGCCATCCCGGTGGTGTCCGGATAGGCGATCCAGACGGCCTGGACGGGGGCCGGCTTTCGGGCGAACGTGAGGAGACGATTTCCCGCGGTGTGCCCGGAAAGATCCACCAGGATGTCGATCCGGTCCTCCCGGATGGCCCGGGCCAGCCGATCATCACTCAACCCCACGGTCTGGCGCCATCCATCGGCCATCCGCCGGAGCTGAACGGTCAGGGAATCGTCCTGTTTCCGGTCCGAGTAGCAGATCACCTCGACCGCCTCGCGACGGTGGCAGGCCAGATAAGGGGCCAGAAAATAGCCCACGGGATGCCGGCCGAAGTCGCTGGACACGAAGCCGATCCGGAGCCGCCGATCCGGCCGCCGGTCGTTTTGGTGGGGCCGGATGCCCGCCCGGTGTGGCTCGGCAAACCGGGCGTTCCACCGTTGCCGCTCCGCCCGCAGGGTCCCCGCCGACTCGTTGGGGCTGTAGTGCATGGTCAAGATAAGGTTGTCGTGGGCGTTGCGGTCATCGGGGTTCACCGAAAGGGCCCGCCGGTAGGCGTCAATGGCCTCATCGACCCGCCCCCGGTCCTTCAGGGCATTGCCCAGATTATTGTACGCGCCGGCGAATCGGGGATTCAGGTCGATCGCCCGCTCGTAGGCCGACACGGCCTCGGAAATCCGCCCGAGGTTGCTCAGAGCGTTGCCAAGGTTGCTGTGGGCCCCGGCGTTCCGGGGAGACAACTCCACCGCCTTTCGGCAGCAGGACAGGACCGCCCCGTGCCGCCCCTTGTCCTTCAGGGGGACGCAGAGGTTGTTGTAGGCCTCGGCGTAGTCGGGACGCAGCGAGATCGCCGCCTCGTAAGCGGCAATGGCCTCGTCCAGCCGGCCGAGCTCATAGAGGGTCACCCCCATATTATTCAGGATGTCCGGCGATTCGGGGTTGAGGGTCTTGGCCCGCTTGAAGGCCGCCAGCGATGCCTTCAGCCTCCCCCGCTTTTTCAGGACATTGCCCAGGTTGCTGTAGAAATCGGAACGCTTCGGCCGGAGACGAATGGCCCGGCCAATCCGCCGGACGGCCTCGGTGAGTCGTCCGGCCTGAAAGTCGATGACCCCGAGGAGATGAAGCGCGTCGGCATGGTCCGGGTCCCGATCCAGAATCCGTCGGCAGACCTCGGCCGCGTGGGGGAGATCCCCCTGGGCTCTGAGGGCGGCGGCCCGGCGAAACGCGGCGGCCGGTGTGAGTGATTCGCTCGATGGAGAAGGCGAGGTCATCGGTCCTCCCGTTCGGCGCCGTTACGGGCAACCGCCCGCAACCGCCCTTCCATCCCGATCAGCTCAATGTCCCGAAAGCCCGCCTCGTCCAGCAGGCCGCGCAGACGGCTGGATGTGAATCCGGTTCGATAACCACCTTTCCCGTCGGATGGGCCGTAAACCATCTTCAGAGCCGTTTTGACATTCGTTCCGTTGGCAATGGCCGCTCCCGCCCATTGGAGATCGGGCACCTCGACCACCAGGGCACCGCCAGGGCGAATGACCCGGCCGAAGGCGGACAGCACCCTGGCCACCGCGTGGGTTTCCCACCGGACCAGCTCGCCGGGGCAGTAGAGCCCATCCATCGACGCCGGCGGAATCCCGGCCAGCAAGTCCTCGGTTGCCGGCCCGGCCCCGGCCACCCGCCGAATCCGCCCGTTCCATCCGGCAAACGGCGGGGGGAGATCGTCAACGGAACCGTCCCGTCGGCTGATCAGGAGCAGTTGGCTATCCGGTCCGGCATCAGTCACCGGATCGGAAGCCCGACCGCTTTTCCCCGCTTTCCAGATCGACCGCAATGCGGTCTCCATCTCTCGGGCAAACCCCGGCCCATCACAGAGGGGGGAACCGAGGAGCCGTTCCCGGAGCCCCCGTCTCACCGCCGCCAGGGCATCCAGATCCCGCCCCGCCTCAACGGCCCGCGTCACATAGGCCTCGGTCGAGTCGGCGATCCAGTCCGCCATCCCGAGGGCCGTCAACATCGAGCACCCCTGCCGGGAGATAAAGGACTCCCCCGCCAGGCTGATAACCGGCACGCCCATGTAGATCGCTTCTAAAGTGGTCGTGGTCCCGTTGTAGGGAAACGGGTCTAGAGCCACGTCCACCCGTTGGTAAGCGGCCAGATGCTCGGGGTGGGATGGGGAGCTGCCCAGCAATTCAAATCGGTCGGCCCCGATCCCCTCGGCGCTAAACCACTCGGCGTACCGCCGCCGGGTTTCCGGGTCCTCGAAGGCCCGGTACTTGAGCATCATCCGAGCGTCGGGTCGGCGCCGGAGGATCTCCGCCCAGAGCCGGATCACCGCCGGAGTGATCTTGGCCAGATTGTTGAAGCTTCCGAAGGTGAGGTGACCGGCCTCCGCCGCCGGCAATGGCGAAGGCGAGGGGGCGGCCTCGGGCGGGGCATAGCAGAGATAGCTCGACGGCAGCCGCCACGGGATCTCGGAAAACCACTGCCGGGTTTCCTCGGGGACGGCCCGGCCGTCGCAGAGGAGGTAATCCATGGCGTCGAGCCCGGATGTGTCGGGATAGGCCGCCCAAGTCACCTGGACCGGAGCCGGGGTCCGGGCGAAAACCAGGAGCCGGTTTCCCGCCGTGTGGCCGGATAGGTCCATGAGGACGTCGATCCGGTCCTCGCGGATTCGGCGGGCCAGGGCCTCGTCGTCCATCTCGGCGGTATCCCGCCAGGCGTCAGCGTACTCCCGGAGCCGGCGGGTCATCCGGTCCTCCCGGGTCCGGTCCGAGTAGCAGACGATCCGGAGCCGGTCCCGATCATGGGCCTCCAGCCAGGGGGCCAGAATGTATCCCACCGGGTGGAGGCCGAAATCTTTGGAGACCACCCCGACGGCGAGTTGCCGGTCGGTATCGCCGTCCCGTGAGGGCCGGGATGCCGCTTCGGTCAGCGGGCGGCCATGCCGGTCATCCCATCGGGCGTGGGCCTCGGCGATGGATTGGAAGTCCCCGTCGGCCACGTAATGGAGCGTCATGAGGATATTGTCGTGAGCCACGACGTAATCGGGCTGAAGCGCCAGGGCCTTTCGGTAGCAATTCAGGGCCTCCTCGACCTCTCCCCCGTCTTTTAAGACATTGCCCAGGTTGTTGAGGGTTTCGGCGTTGGGGTCCAGATCGAGTGCCCGGCGGTAGCTGTCCGCGGCATCCGAGAGCAGCCAGCGTTTTCCCAGGGCATCGCCAAGCCCTCGATGGGCGACCGCGAAATCGGGCCGAATCTCAGTGGCCCGACGGAAGCTGTCGGCCGCGGCCTCCGGCTGTTCCATGGCCATCTGGACGACTCCCATGCTGATCCAGGCTTCATGGTACGCCGGTTTGAGGTCGGTGGCCCGCCGATAGGCGTCGAGGGCTTCGGCCGGCCGTTTCAGGTCCCCGAGCGCGTTTCCCAGGTTGTTCCAGATCCCGGGATGGGCCGGCTGGAGCTCGATGGCCCGTCGGTAGAAGGATTCGGCCTCGTCCGGCCGACCGACTTCCCGGAGCAGGTTACCGAGGTTGCTCAGGAGACCGACGTTTTCAGGATGCCGCGCCAATGCCCGTCGGCAATGTTCGATGGCCGCATCCCGTTGATCCAGGGCCCGGAGGGGAAGGACGATATGGGCGGCGGCCTCCAGGTCATCCGGATGGGCATCGAGGACCCGCTGAAACTGGGCCAGGGCTTCCTGGTGCCGGCCCATGGCGGTCAGGGCCAGGCCCAGGTTCTTTCGGGCCGGGGGAAAGTCCGGCCGCCGGGCCAGGGCCGCCTCGTAGCTCTTGACGGCCTCATCAAGATCGCCGGCCGCTTTTCGGGCGTTGCCCAGATTGATGTGGTAGGCCGGATTGGCATCATCGGCGGCGATGGCCCGCTCGATCCACCGTACCGCCGTCTCGAGGTCCCCTTTATCATAAGCCGCCAATCCGACCAGATGGAGCGCGTCCGGATGTTCCGGCCGGTCCCGGAGAATCTCCCGGGCCAATGCCACCGCCCGCTCGCCTTCCCCCCGGCGGCGGAGCTGGAGCGCCTCCCGGATTCGCGGGTCCGCTGGCGCGGGGTGCCGCCGGCCGGCCGCCGAAACTGTTGCTTCCGAGGTCCGGATCACGAGTCCCTCTCAACGGTCACGGCCCATGGGTCCATTCCGTCGCACCACCGTCTCCAGATTTGCCGAAAACCCGCTTCCAGGTGCCGGGCAAACCGCCCGGCATCGCATAACGGCGAGTCCGCCACCCGTTGCCGAAGCGTCCCGCGCAGGGCATTGAGCGCGTCGAGCTGATCAACGCAGGTGACCGCCCGCTCCACATAGGCATCATAGGAGCGGGGAATCCAGTCCGAAAGCCCGACATTTTCCAGGATACCGCACCCCTGACGGCTGACAAAGGTCTGGCCGGCCAGGCTGATCACCGGCACCCCCATGTAAAGGGTCTCGCAGGTGGTGGTGGTCCCGTTATAGGGGAACGGATCGAGGGCCACGTCAATCCGGTTGAAATGGGAGAGGTGGGTGACATGAGAGGCTGATGCCCCGATGAGATCGATCCGGTCCTCGGCGATCCCCTCACCGGCTAGCAGCTCCCGGTACCGGTCCTGGACGGCTTTATCATTGAAGGATCGGTACTTGAGAAGAAGGCGGGCATCCGGTACAGCCCGAAGGATCCGCCCCCAGAGAGAAATCACCGCCGGGGTGACCTTGGCCAGGTTGTTGAAGCAGCCGAAGGTGAGATGGCCGTTCTCGAGGGCCGGGAGGCTGTTGACATCCGGCGCGTAATCCGGCGGCTCGTAGCAGAGATAGGATTCCGGCAGCCGGAGCAGACTTTCGGCGTAGGCGTCGTCCATTCCCGGCGGGGCCACCCATCGGTCCGCGATGAGATAGTCCATCGCCGCCATGCCGGTGGTCCCGGGGTAGGCCAGCCAGGTCACCTGAACCGGCGCCGGCCGACGGGCGAAGACCATCAGCCGATTCTTGGCGGTGTGGCCGGACATGTCCACGAGGATATCGATGCCGTCCTCCCGGATTTGATCGGCCATCGGCTCATCCCGCACACCCACCGTCCGGCGCCAGAGGGCGCTATGGGACCGGATGGTCTCCGTCATGTCGTCCTCCTGAACCCGATCGGAATAGCAGACGACTTCGACCGCATCCGGATCATGGGCCGCGAGGTAGGCCACCAGGAAATAGCCCACCGGATGCCGGCCGAAATCATGGGAGACGAACCCGACCCGAATCCGCCGATCCGGTGACCGGTCGTTTCCGTGGGGCGGCGCCTCTTCGGCCAGATGCCGGGCATGGCGGACATCCCAGTGATCATGCTCCGCCCGGAGCTGGGCGGGGTCATGATCGGGAAGGTATTGGAGGGTCAGCAGGAGATTATCATGAGCCTCATGGCATTCCGGCTTGATATCGAGCGCATGACGGTAGGCCGTCACCGCTTCTTCGAGCTTTCCCTGGTTGTTGAGTGCGTTGGCAAGGTTGTTGTGGGCCTCATAATAATCCGGCTTCAGGGCGATGGCCTTCCGGTAATTCCGGATGGCGGCACTCAATTGCCCCCGGTCCTTGAGTGCGGCCCCGAGGTTATTGTAGGCTTCGTGGTACTCCGGATTCAAGGCAATGGCCCGCTGGAAAGCGGCCACCGCATCCTTGAATTTGAACCGGCCGGAAAGCGCGCTGCCCAGGTTGTTGTATGCCTTGGCGTAGTCGGGGTTAATCTTGATGGCCCGTTGGTAGCTATCGATGGCCTCGTCCAACCGCCCCATGCTTTTGAGGGCGTTGCCCATGTTGTTGAAGGCTTCGCAATAGTCCGGTTTCAAGGTGGTGGCGTGACGGTATCGCTCGATGGCCTCCTCGGTCCGGCCGGCGTCGGCCAGGGCCACCCCCAGGTTATAGTGCGGCTCATGGTGATCCGGTTTCAGGTCGATGGCCCGGAGATAGGCGTCAATGGCCTCTTCCACCCGGCCGGCGTTTTTCAACGCGGTGCCGAGGTTGTTGAAATAGGCCCAGTTGTCCGGATCGATCCGGGTCGCTTGCTGGATCAGCTCGACCCCCTGGGTCGCTTCCCCCCGCTGAAACGACAACACGCCCAAAAGGTGGCTGGCATCCGGGTTATCCGGCGCTTCCGCCAGAACCTTCCGGTAGAGGGCTTCGGCCGATTCAAGCATCCCCTGCTGGTGATAGGTCACGGCCCGCCGCATGGCCCCATCCGCGTCGAAACCGAGGGGATCAGCCGCAATGGCCGCTTTCAGGGGCTCGATATGGCGTTCATAGTGACGCCATTTTCCCACGGAAGAATGATAGATGGGCCGTCGGACCTGGGTGACGGACGCCGTTTGAACCGCCCGCTGGTGCCGGTGAAACTCAAGGCACCGCTCGTTCCACTCGAGGCCGCAGAATTCGACCATCTCCCGGGAAGCCGTCTCCGGATCGGAGATCAGCTCCTCGTAGGTCACGTTCAGAATGGGAATCGGCAGGACGTTCCCCCAGTGGGCCATGAGCGCTTGATACAGCGCATAGTAGGAACCCAGATCCCCAAGATCGTTTTTATAGCCGTGGCCGGTATTAAAATCGGTAAAATAGCAGGACAGGCAGGTATCCAGGGGGTCCCGCCGGATGTGGATGACCCGGGCGCCGGGAAACATGATCGCGATCAGCCAGAGGTAGAGGAAGTTCTGGGGCATTTTGTCAACCACCCGCCGGGCTCCCTTTCCCAGGGCTTCGATCCGGGCCAGATACTGCTCGGCCGACGCCCGGACCCTATCCAGGTCCAGCGATCGAATGGCGGCGATAAAAGCATCCTGGGAGGCGGCGTTCATCACCGTGTGATAGATCTTTCCGATGTCATGGAGCTCCCCCGCGCCGTGGACTTCCGGATGACTGGCCAGGATCTGCTCGACCAGCGTGGTTCCCGAGCGGGGCATTCCCACCACGAAGACCGGAAGCTCCGCGGCAATCCCGCTTTCCCGGCGGTCGCGGAAGTAGCCGGCATCGCAGAGCTCCATCAGAAGCACGATCGCCCCCCGGATTTCCCGGATGTCAAAGTCCTGACCCTTGTGGGATTTCCGGGTCTCATTGGCCTGATGGTAATGGTGGAACGCCCGGTCATGTTCGCCGATGTCGGCGTACATCTTCCCCAGGGTAAAATGGAGATACATCCGATTGGCACTGGAAAGCGTCCCGTGACGATAGAGGGTTTCGAGCGTCTTGAAGGCGGGATCATCCGGCTCATAGATTTTCAGATGCATCTGGTTGTAATAGGCCCCGATATCGTTCGGCTCGAGTTGGATGGCGGTTTGATAGGCATCCACCGCCTCGTCAACCCGGCCCAGCTTTCTCAGGGCGATCCCCCGATTGGTATGGTGCTGAGCCACCTCGGGATTTTGGGCAATGGCCCGGTCGAGGATCGCCACGGATTCCGGATACCGGCCGAGCCGGTTGAGCGCGGCCCCCATTTCCCCCAACACCGTACTATCCGACGGATGGCGCTCCAGGTATCGCGCATACTCCGAAACCGCCTCGGCCGTCTTTCCCTGAGCGGACAGGCATTCAGCCCGCTCGAGTCGGACCCGGTCCCGGTTCGGGGTGACGGCCAGGGATGCCGCATAGCTTGCCGCCGCCTCATCCAACCGCCCCTGGGATTTGAGGAACCGGGCCATCTTCAGATGAATGGCGCCGGCATTGGGAGTCCCTGGCGACGCGGCGGCCGCCCGGCGGTAGGCGGCCAGGGCATCCTCCGGCTTTCCCGCCGCTCTCAACGCATTGCCGAGGTTATCGAGATAAACCGGGTTGTTCGGATTCCCCTTGAGGGCGCTCCGGATCAGCCGCTCCCCCTCGTCATGACGGCCGGTCTGACAGGACAGTACCCCCAGCAGATGGAGGGCATCGCCATGGGCCGGTGCCGCCTCCAGAATCCGCCGATACCCCGCTTCGGCCTCCTGGAGCCGGCCTTTCTGATGATCTTCCACGGCGCTTTTCAAAACGGCATTAACGTCGAAAGGGGGCGCCGCCATCTTTCCGAGTGCCGTTTGAAGCGGGGTCAGGTGCCGGGCGTATTGGCGCCACCGGCCCACCGAGGAGCGATAAATGGGTCGGCGGACCTGGGTCACGCTGGCCGTCCCCACCGACCGCTGGGTGTCGTAAAACCTCAAGCAACGCTCATCCCAGGGCAGACCGGATTCCTCGATCAGACGCCGGGTCCCCCCTTCCGGATCATCCACCAGATCCTCGTACCGGACCTCCCGGACGGGAACGGGCAGGACCGATCCCCAGTGCTCCATCAGCCGGATGTACTGCCGGTAGTAGCGCCCCAATGTGGTCAGATCGTTTTTGTAGCCGTGGCCCGTCTGAAAATCCGTGAAGTAGCAGGACAGGCAGGTGTCCATGGGGTCGCGTCGGCAGTGAAAGATGGTGGCATTGGGAAAGAGGAGGGCGATCAACCAGAGATAGAGGAAGTTCTGGGGCATCTTGTCGGTGACCCGCTCCGCATGGGGAGCCAAGGCCTTCAACCGATCGAGGTATCGCCCGGCCAGCTCCCGGGACCGGCCCGATTCGATCCCCCGGGCAATCCGGACAAACGCCCCGGACAGCCGATGGTCTCCGAGGCTTTGGAAGATCCGCTCGATGTCATCGATCTCCCCGGCGCCATAAACCTTGGGATGGCTGGCCAGGATCTGCTCGACCAGGGTTGTTCCCGACCGGGGCATGCCGACAATAAAGACGGGAACGGCCGTCTCCAGCCCGAAACCGGTCCGGGACTCGAAAAACGATCGGTCAAAGGTCCGGATCAGGAGAGCCACCGTCTTTTCCACGTCGTCAATACTGAAGTCGGAGTCCTTATGGGCCTTCCGGGCCTCGTTGGCCAGGCGGTATTGTTCAAAGGCCGCATCGGTCTCGCCGATGTCCGCGTACATTTTGCCGAGGGTGAAATGGAGCTTCATCCGGTCCGCCGGACCGGTGGCGGAGGCTTTCAACAGCTCATGGAGCCGATCAAAGGCGGGATCGGCGGCCTCAAAGCGGACCATGCCGACACGGTTGTAATGGGCATCGATGAAATCCGGATTTATGGCCAATGCCCGGTCATAGGCATCCCGGGCCTCGTCCAGATCGCCCGATTCCTTCAACGCATTCCCCAGATTCCCGAAAAACACCGCCTTATTGGGATTCATGGAAATGGCCCGCCGGATAGCGTCAATGGATTCCGGATGGCGACCTTCCTGAAAGGCAACCACCCCTAATAGATGGATGGCATCGGCGTGGTCCGGATCGTCGGCCAGCACCTCCTCATACAGTGCTCTGGCCTGGGCCAGGTGACCTTTCTGGTGAGCGCTCAAGGCGGTTTGAAACCGGTCGGCCCGGTCAGAGCCGGAGGCGGTGGCCGCGACGACGTCCCCCCCTTTGAGCCGTTTCGTCTCGTCCGTCGTCATGGCCGTCCTCCGGACGGCTGAATATGAATCATTCGGCATTCCTGTCCCTTACGATAGTGACGGGCCATCTCCTGATAGGCCCGCTCGAGTCCCCGGACAAACCGGGGCAAATCAAACAGCGGCGTGGTCAGACGGTTTTTGGCCAATCGTTGCCGGATGCGCCGAAGCCGGTCCGGATGGGTTGCCAGGGATCGGGCCACGGCTTCATAATCTTCCAGGCGGTCAACAACCAGTTCGGGCAACCCGACGCCCGTCAGCAAGCCGGCCGCGACCCGGGATGCAAAATGGCGCCCTTTCAGCGTAATCACCGGCACCCCCATCCAGAGCAGATCGGCGGTGGTGGCGTGGCCATTGTAAATCCGGGTATCCAGCGCCAGATCGGCCAGCATGATTCTGCTTATATGGTCCGCCTTGTCCGGCAGCTTATCGGCAAAAATCAGCCGTTCCGACGACACCCCCCATTGGCCCGCCGCCCGCCTCAAGTTCCGGACCGCCACGTCGTGGCGTCGGGGCAGCCAGAGCACACTCCCCGGCACGGCCCGGAGAATCCGCATCCAGGCGTCGAAGATCACCGGTTCGATCTTGTGAGCCGAATTGAAGGAGCAGAAGACCACGGCGTCGTCGGGAAGGCCCTCGTCGGCCCGCCGGGGAAAGGGCCGGGAGATGGGCTGGCGGTCGTCGGTGACCATGTAACAGTGGGGAAGGTAGGCGAGGGCCTCGCTGTAGCAAGGCGCCTGCTCGGGCGGGGTGAGGATCGGGTCAGTGAGGACGTAGTCGAAAAATCCGGCGCCGGTGGTTCCCGGAAAGCCGAGGTAGCTCACCTGAACCGGAGCCGGCCGGTGGGCGCAGATGGCCATCCGGTTGCTCTGGGTGTGGCCCATGAGATCGACGAGGATGTCCACGCCATCATCGTGGATTTTCCGGGCGGCGTCTTCGGGACTCAGGGGCCGGATATCCACGAACCGGTCGCACCCTTTGGCAATCCGGTCTCGGGTGACGCTCCCGTCGTTTCGGCCGTAGGAATAGCCGATCACCTCGACGACCTTTCGGTCGTGAGCCGCAAAGAGTCCGGCCATGAGCTGTCCCACCGGGTGGCTCCGGAAATCGTTGGAGAGATAGCCCACCCGAATCCGGCCGCCGGTGAACGCCCGGTCCGGCCGCGGCTCAAAGGTTTCGCCCCGGGCCGCGACGTTCCGCTCGATCTCCCCGGCCCAGGATCGGGCGATCCGGAAATTTTCCGCCGGGTCCATCTTCCGGGAAAGGTTGGCCAGGGGAGTTTCCGGCGTCCGCTGGCCCTTTTCCAGGGCCGCCGCGTTGAGGTCATCGAGCCGGGGTCCGAGTTCGGCCAGCCGGTCCCAGTCACAGGCGTACTGGAGCAAATAGACGAGGCTGGCAAAGGCGAGCCCGAAATCGGGCCGGACCGCCAGGGCCCGCTCATAAAAATCGATGGCCGTCTCGAGTTGGCCCTGCTCCTCCCGGATGTTGCCGAGGTTGTAGAGGGCAAAGGGGTAGTCGGGCTGGATCGCCAACGCCCGCTCATAGGACGCGATGGCCTGGGAGATCCGGCCCCGGTCCTTTAACAGGTTGCCGATGTTATTATGGGCATCCGGATAGTTCCGCCGGATCTCGATGGCTCGGGTGTAACAGGCAAGGGCTTCTTCATCACGGCCGAGGTCCCGAAAGGCATTGCCCAGGTTGTTGTGGGCTTCGGCATAATCGGGGCGGCCGGCCAGGGCCGACTGAAATCTGCCCACGGCTTCCCGGGATCGGCCCAGCTCCCGGAGGGCCACTCCGGCGTTGTGGTGGGCGACCGGGTTGTCGGGCGCCAGACGGAGTGCTTCCTGAAAGGCCGTCAGGGCGGCCCGGGGATTCCCGGCGCCCCCCAACTGGATGCCGATCTTGATCCGGATGCCGGCGGCGTCGCCGCCTCGGCGCAGGGCTTCCCGATAGGCATCCAGGGCGGCGTCGGTCTCCCCCCGGGCGGCGAGGAGGTCTCCCAGGGTTTCGGAGTAACGGGGCTGGTCGGGCCGGCGGCGGATCGCCTCCCGGCAGGCGGCAACGGACTCGTCGATCCGTCCCAGGGCTCTGAGGGTAGCGGCCATCCGGAAATAGACCCCGTGGGCATCCGGCCTCAGCGCCAAGCACCGCTGATATCCATCGAGGGCCGCTTCCCGCTGGCCAAGCCGCTCCATGGCCCCCGCCAGGCCGATCTCGGCGTCGAAAAAATCGGGCTTGAGATCGAGGCTCCGCCGAAAGGCCGCGATGGCTTCGGGTATCCGCCCGGCCGCCTGGAGCACGGTGCCGAGATTTTTGCGGTAGATCGGCTCGTTCGGACGCCGCTGGATGGCGGCTTGGATGGCGTCAATGGCGGCGTCCCTATCCCCGGTTTGAAAGGCGAGGACTCCGGAGAGGTGGAGGGCATCGGGCTGGCGCGGGTCGGCGTCAAGGACCCGCTGATAGAGGGAACCGGCTCCCGTCAGATCCCCTCTCTGATGGCGGGCCACGGCCCGGCGAAGAATCTCGGACGGGTCCTCGGCGCCGGCGGGGGGCTGAAGCGGTTGACGTCGTGATTCCATAACGACTTAAGACACCAACGGCGGGTGGGTGTCGAAGCCCGCGGCCGCCCTCACAACCCGAGGTAGGCCCGCCTGACCTCCTCGTTTTCCAGGAGGTCGGCGGCTTCGTCGGTCAGGGTGACCCGGCCGTTTTCCATGACATACCCCCGGTGGGCGACCTTGAGGGCCAGGTTGGCGTTCTGCTCGACCAAAAAGATGGTGGTCCTGTTTTCGGCGTTGATCTTTTCGATGATCGAGAAGATCTGCCGGACCACCAGGGGGGCCAGGCCGAGGGATGGCTCATCCATGAGGAGAAGCCGGGGCCGGGCCATGAGGGCCCGGGAGATGGCCAGCATCTGCTGTTCCCCGCCGGAGAGGGTCCCGCCGGCCTGGTGCCGGCGCTGGGCCAGGATGGGAAAGAGCTCGTAGATGTAGTCCCGGTCCCGCCTGACTTCCGCCTTGTCGGTCCGGAGAAAGGCGCCCATGTCGAGGTTTTCCGAAACGGTGAGAAACGGGAAGATCCGCCGGCCCTCGGGAACCTGGGAGATTCCCCGGGCCACGATCTCGTCGGGGCTCATGCCGACGATGGATTCCCCGAGGAACCGGATCTCGCCGGTTCGGGGCGGGGCGATCCCGCAGACCGACATGAGGGTGGTGGTCTTCCCGGCGCCGTTGGCCCCGATGAGGGTGATGATCTCCCCTTCCCGGACCTCGATGCTCACCCCCTTGAGGGCCTGGATGTTGCCGTAATAGGTGTGAACGTCGATCAGCTCAAGCATCGGGGTCCTCTCCCAGGTAGGCCCGGATCACCACCGGATCGTTTTTGATCTCGTCGGGGGTGCCCTGGGCGATCTTTTTGCCGTAGTCCATGACGAAAATCCGGTCGGACAGGCTCATGACCAGCTTCATGTCGTGCTCGATGAGGAGAATGGAGACGCCTTCCCGTTCCCGGAGCCGGTTGATGAGCCGGTCCAACCGGCTGGTTTCCTGGGGGTTCATCCCGGCGGCCGGTTCGTCGAGGAGCAGGAGGAAGGGTTCGGTGGCCAAAGCCCGGGCGATCTCCAGCCGACGCTGGGCCCCGTAGGGGAGGTTCCTGGCCAGGTCGTTGACGTAGCTGGCCAGACCGATCTTTTCCAGGATGGCGTAGCTGTCGTCCACCACCCGCTGTTCTTCTTCGACGGTGGACCGGAGCCGGAGCATGGCTCCGGCCACCCCGGTTTTCGTCCGGCAGTGGCGGCCGATCATCACGTTTTCGAGGACGGTCATGCTGGGAAAGAGCCGGATGTTCTGGAAGGTCCGGGCGAGGCCCCGTTCGGTGACCCGGTTCGGCTTGATCCCGTTGATCCGTTCCTCGGAGCCCCCGTCGGGCCGGATGAGGATATCCCCGGCGGTGGGGGCGTAAATTCCGGTGATGCAGTTGAAAAAGGTGGTCTTTCCGGCGCCGTTGGGGCCGATCAGGGCGACGATCTCGCCTTTGCGGACCTCGAGGTCGAGGCGGTCTAAAGCCCGGAGCCCGCCGAAGTCCATGGTCAGGCCGTTGACTTTGAGAATCTCCGGGGTCTCGAGAGGATCAGGCATCGGAAGCTCCTTCGGCCTTTGAGCCCTTGAACTGGTAGGCCCGGCGGACGTCGCTGATGAGGCCCTGGGGCCGGAAGACCATCATGATCACGAGGGTCGCTCCGAAGAGGATCATCCGGTAGTCGGAAAAGGCCCGGAGGTACTCGGGCAGGAGGATCAGGACCAGGGCTCCGACGATCACCCCCACAATCGAGCCCATCCCGCCGAGGACCACGATGCAGAGGATAATGGCCGATTCGAGGAAGGTAAAGGATGCCGGGTTGATGAAGGTGGTCTTGGCCGCGAAGACCACCCCGCCCATCCCGGCCCAGGTGGCGCCGAGGGCGAAGGCGGTGAGCTTCGTCCGGGTCTTGTCGATCCCCATGGCCTGACAGGCGATCTCGTCCTCCCGGAGGGCCATCCAGGCCCGGCCGATCCGGGAGCTCTGAAGCCGGTTGACAAAGAAGATGGTCATCAGGACCAGCCCGATCATCACGTAGTAGATATAAATGGTGGCGGCGTGGAGGGACATCTCGATCCCGAAAAAGCCGGGCCGGGGGATGTTGGCGATCCCCGACGGGCCGTGGGAGAAATCGTTCCAGTTTTCGAGGATCAGCCGGATGATCTCCCCGAAGCCGAGGGTGACGATGGCCAGGTAATCCCCTCGAAGCCGGAGCACCGGAAAGCCCAGGATGACGCCGAAGGTGGCCCCGAGGAGCGCGCCGATGGGCAGGACGGTCCAGAACCCCAGGCCGAAATGGTAGTTGAGGAGAGCGTAGGCGTAAGCCCCAACCGCGTAGAAGGCCACATAGCCGAGGTCCAGAAGGCCGGCCAGGCCGATGACGATGTTGAGCCCCAGCCCGAGCATCACGTAGATGAGGGCGGTGGTCAGGATGTTGGTCTGGTAGGCGGAAAAGATAAACGGAAAGATCAGGACGAACCCGGCCAGGACGCAGAGGCCCGGAACGTAGATCCGGGGGTGGGCCATGAGCCGCCGGACCAGGGGATCCTTCCGGTTCTCGTCTTCCTCGGCCTGCTTCCGCCCGGCCTCTTTCCGCTCGATGAGATACCGCCAGACAAAGGAAAGGATAAAGCTGCCGGCGCCGACGAGGATCAGGTTTTGCCAGCGCCAGACCACCACGTCCTCGATGGGGTTCACCTTGATGACCATGATGGGAAAGGTCAGAAACATGAACCAGATCGAGACGAGGGCCGATTTTTTGATGGATGTCAGGGAGACCATGCGCCCCCTTATGGGCTCTTGCGGGGAAATCCGGTAAAGCGGTCGCCGCGCCGGCCCCCGGTCGCCGGCGCGGGACGAACCATCAAACCTTCTGGGTGGTGGAGCGGCCGAGGATGCCCTCGGGCCGGAAAATCAGGATGAAAACCAGGAGCGTGAAGGCGAAGACGTCCTCGTAGTCGGATGAGACGTAGCCGGTGGCGAAACTTTCGGTCCACCCGAGAACCATCCCGCCGAGGACCGCTCCGGGAACGCTCCCGATCCCCCCGAGGACCGCCGCGGTAAACGCCTTGATCCCGGCGATAAAGCCGATGTAGAAGTTGATCATCCCGATGTGGGAGGCGATCAGAACCCCGCCCACCGCCGCCGTGGCCGAACCGATAATAAAGGTGAAGGAGATGACCCGGTTGACGTTGACTCCGCTGAGCATGGCCATTTCCCGGTCCTGGGCCGTGGCCCGCATGGCCTTGCCGAGCCGGGTGAGCTTGATCAGGACGGTTAGGACCACCATGACGGCGGCCGTGGTCAGAACAATGACCACCTCGGCCGAGGAAATGATGTGGGCGTAAGGTTCCATGAAGGCGAAGTCGGGAATCAGGCTCGGGAACGGCAGGAAGTCGGAGGTCTGGGCCAGAAGGACGTAATTCTGGAGAAAAATGGACATCCCGATGGCGCTGATCAGGGCCGACAGGCGCTGGGCCTTCCGGAGCGGCTTGTAGGCCAGCTTTTCGATGGTAAACCCGTAGGCCGACGACCAGATCACCGCCGCCAGCGAGGCCAGCACCAGGATCGACAGGGAGTTGAATCCGAAGACGGTCAGGGCGGAAGCCACGATCAGGGCGGTGAAGGCCCCGATCATGTAGATTTCGCCGTGGGCGAAGTTGATCAGCTCGATGATCCCGTAAACCATCGTGTAGCCGAGGGCGATGAGGGCGTAGATGGAGCCTCGGGTCAGCCCTCCGAGGAACAGCTCAAGAAAATAGTCCATGGCGGTGTATCAGCCGGCTTTCGATGCTGGGGGTTTAAAAAGACCGGTCGGGGGACGGCGAGCGTCCCCCCGACGGTGACAATGGCCGGAAACGGTCCGGGACGGCTACTTCACTTCGACGTAAACGCCTTCCTTGACCTGGTACATGGAGAAGCCCACGCCGATGGCGTCGCCCCGCTCGTCAAAGCTGATCTTGCCCAGGGGGGTTTCCACCCATTCGGACATGAGGGCCTTGCGGACGGCTTCGTATTCGGTGGAACCGGCCTTGTCGATGGCGTTCAACAGCGCCTGGGTTCCGGCATAGGCGTTGAGGAAGAATGCGCCGGGGTCGGCTCCGAACTTGTCCTGGTGGGACTTGTTGGCCTTGATGGCGAGGGGGTTTTTGGAGGTGTCCCGGGGACCGGTGGCGTAAACGCCCTCGGCGTACTCGCCGGCCACCTTAATAAAGGTGTCGTCCTTGACGCCGTCGTCGGAGATGAAGGTGGTTCCCATCCGCTTTTTCCGCATCTGCATGACGATCTTGGATGCTTCGGGGTGGTAGCCGCCGAAGATCACCGCTTCGGCCCCGGATCGCTTGATCTTCTGAACGATGGCCGAATAGTCCACCGCGCCCGGCGTTACGCCCTCGTAGAGGACCACTTCGGCGCCCTCGGCGTCTTCGAGAAATAATTTGGCGTATTCGGCCAGGCCCTTGCCGTAGTCGCCCTTGTCATGGATTACGGCGAGCTTTTTCAGGCCGAGCTTGTTGAGGGCGAAGTCCACCTGGAGCCGGGCCTGGGCGTCATCGGATGCGATGGTCCGGAAGAAGTTGGGGTAATCCCCGCTCTGGGTGAGGTCCGGGTTGGTGGCCGATGGGGACAGGGCGATGATGTTGGATGCCTTGTAGATTCCCAAAGCCGCCTTGGTGGCGCCGCTGCAGATGTGGCCCAGGACGACGGGCACGCCGTCGGAGGCGAGCTTGGCGGCGGTGTTGGCCGCCACTTCCGGCTTGCAGACGTCGTCTTCGGTGAGGATGGTGACTTCGTTGCCCAGGATGCCGCCGTCGGCGTTGACGGATTCGACCACCAGCTCGGCGGCCCGGATCGAGGGGATGCCATAGGATGCCAGGTCCCCGCTGTGGGCGCCGGCCACGCCCAGCCGAATGGTGTCGGCCGCCATGGCGGTTCCGGCCGTCATCAGGATCGTTGCCAGTCCCAACAGGGTGAAACCCATTAGTCTTTTCATACGCAGTGTCGTCATCGTGTCCTCCTCTTCAAGTTTTTGGGTTTGGTGCGTCGCTACCGGTTGAAAGTCGAAATCCTCATGAAATCGCCTTTATATCGATACCCCGTCCCGGAGTCAAGCCAAAAGAATCCGTCCCGATCCGGAAAAGCCCTTGCCGGGGTCGGCGGAGGCATGTATGATCGACGGGTCGCGGGGAATCCGCGATCCGGTGCGTACCCGGACATTCCCCAAGCCCCTGGAGCCGCTGTGAAGCAGATCGGATTGTTCGTTAAGGCCGATGCACGGGCTGCTGAGCGGGCCGACGCCCTCGAGGCGTGGCTCCGCGACCGGTCGGTCGATGTCGTCCGGCGGGTGAGCCCGCCCCCCAACCGCCGCCATTCGACCGCCGAGCCGTCCCATGCCCCGGAGGGGCTCGACGGGGTTCTGGTCCTCGGCGGGGACGGGACCTTTCTGAGCGCGGCCCGTTGGGTCGGAGACCGGACGGTGCCCATCCTGGGGGTCAAGTTCGGTGAGGTGGGATTTCTGGCGGAGATTGCCGAGGAGCACCTTTTCACCGCGGCCGCCGCCGTGCTGGCCGACGACTTCACCCTCGATGCCCGGATGCGGCTGGATGTCCGGGTCAACCGGGACCGCCGGGAGGTGGCCCGGGAGACGGTCTTAAACGACGTGGTGATCAACCGGGGGACCCTGGCCCGGCTGGCGAGCATCGAGTCGTTCATCGACGGCCACTACCTGACCACTTACCGGGCCGACGGGCTGATCCTGTCCACTCCCACCGGTTCCACCGCTTACGCCCTGGCCGCCGGCGGACCGGTAATCCACCCGTCGGTGCCCGGGATCATCATGACCCCCATCTGCCCCTTCACTCTGACCAACCGGCCCCTGATCGTTCCGGACGCGGCGGTCATTACCCTCCGGCTCTCCGAAACCTGTTCCGACATCATGATCACTTTCGACGGCCAGGTGGGCCTGGAGATCAGCGAGGCCGATACCATCGTGATCCGGAAGGGGCGGTATCCCCTGCAGATGATCACCATGCCCGGGAGCCACTATTTCGATGTCCTCAAGGCCAAGCTCCGATGGAGCGGCGGCCGGGTCTGACGCCCGGTGCCCCTTTTCTGTTTGACAGATCATCCCGAGTTGGGTAAAAGTCTGTACATTTACGTAGGATGTGTACCCTCCGCGGCCCCGATGGCCGCCCGGCCTTACCGAATACGCAAAACCGCCAATGAGACGATAGACCCATGGGCTTTTTGAAAAAATATCCCGCCATCAGCTTCGGTGTGGGCATTACGCTGGTTTTTCTGGCCTTTGCCGCGCTCCAGGTGACATTCATCGACACCATCGAGCTCAAGCTCTACGACGCCCGGATGGCAATGCGGGGCGATGCCGAGGGGGACGATTCGATCGTCCTGGTGGAGATCGACAACGACTCCATCGACAAGCTGGGGCGGTGGCCCTGGCCCCGGTCCCGGATCGCATCGGCAATCGAGGCGGTGAGCGAGGCCGGCGCCCGCATCATCGGGCTCAATATCATCTACAGTGAGCCGGACGAGAGCACGGCGTTAAAGGAGCTTCAGTACCTGTCGGAGATGCTGGCCCGGAGTATCGGGGAGCAGCCCGACGGCCGGCAGGTCTTAGAGGCCATGGAGCAGGCTCAAGCCCGCCTGGACAACGACCGGATACTGGCCGCGGCTCTCGCCGATGCCAAGGAGGTGGTCCTGCCGGTCTTTTTCAAGGATGCCCTGGTATCCGAGGACACCCGGGCCAAGAGCCAGATCCTGAGCCCGGAGGCGGTGGGCAACGTCAGCAACCCCGATGACTTGCCGGTACCCGAGGGCGGCCGGATCTCCATGCCGATCCCCGAGTTTTTCGAGGCGGCCCGGGGGGTGGGCCACGTGAACATCAGCTATGACTCCGATGGAGTCGTCCGGCGGGAGACCCTGCTCTACCGCTACGGCGGCCTCCACATCCCCGCCTTTTCCCTGAAGCTGGTGGCCCTCTATCTCAATGTCCCCGCCGGGGAAATCCAGGCGACCGTGGGCGAGGAGTTGACCGTCGGTCCCTTGTCGATTCCGGTGACCCGGCGGACGGACATGCTGATCACCTTCAAGAGAGCCGAGGGGCAAAGGGCCTTCAAGCGGGCATCTTTCGTGGAAGTGATCAACGGGAACATTCCCGCGTCTTTTTTCAAGGACAAGATCGTCATGATCACCCCCACCGCGGCGGGGATCATGAACCCCATATCCACCCCCACCGCCGGGGTGATGTCGGTGGGGGAGGTGTCGGCCCACACCATCTGGACGATGCTCAACCGCCAGTTCATCCGCCAGCCGTCCTGGAACCGGACCGTTGTTTTCGCCCTGATCCTCCTGGTGGGCGGGATCGTGACCGTCCTGATGCCCCGGCTCAAGGCCCTTTTGTCGGGGATCCTGTTCGCGGGTCTTCTGGCCGGGATGGTGGGGGCATCCTTCTATCTCTTCGTTTCAGCGGGGCTCTGGATCGAGGTGGCCTATCCCCTGCTCTTGCTCATCATCGGCTATATCGGGGTGATGACCCTCAACTACTTCGTCACCGAGGCCCGGAAGGAAAAGGTTGAGGAGCAGTCGGCGGAGACCAACCGGATGCTGGGGATATCCTTTCAGAGCCAGGGGATGCTCGACATGGCCTTTGACAAGTTCCGCCGGGTTCCGGTGGACGACGAGGTCAAGGACCTCCTCTACAATCTGGGGCTGGACTACGAGCGGAAGCGGCAGCTCAACAAAGCGGCTTCCGTTTACGAATACATCGAGGACCACGACCCGAAATACAAGGACGTCAGCCGGCGGAAGAAAAAGCTCGTCCAGGCCAGCGACACGATGATTTTCGGCGACGGGTTCCTGTCGGCATCCTCCAGCGGGGACGGGCTGATCAGCGAGGGGAGCGAGACCCGCCCCACCCTCGGCCGGTACGAAGTCCTCAAGCAGCTCGGCAAAGGCGCCATGGGCGTGGTTTACCTGGGTCAGGACCCCCGGATCAACCGGACCACCGCCATCAAGACCTTCCGGTTCACCGAGGATTACGAGCCCGAAGAGGCGGAAAAGCTCAAACAGAAGTTTTTCCGGGAGGCGGAAAGCGCCGGGACCCTGTCCCACCCCAACATCGTGACCATCTATGATGCCGGGGACGAGGGGGACATCGCCTACATCGCCATGGAGTACCTGGAGGGGGAAGACCTTCAGAAGTACACCAAAAAGAGCAATCTGCTGCCCATGCGGAAGGTCATCGACTACGTCGCCGACATCGCCGAGGGCCTCGATTACGCCCACAACAAGGGGATCGTCCACCGGGATGTCAAGCCGGCCAATATCATGCTCCTGAGCACGGGGATCATCAAGATCACCGACTTCGGGATCGCCCGGATCACGGCCAGCTCCCAGACCCAGACCGGAGTGGTCAAGGGGACCCCTCATTATATGTCTCCGGAGCAGATTTCCGGGGAAAAGGTGGACGGCCGGTCGGATATCTTCTCCCTGGGGGCGATGGCCTTTCAGATGCTCACCGGCGCCGTGCCGTTCAAGGGGGATTCGCCGGCGGCGCTCATGCACCAGATCATGAACGTGCCCCACCCCAATCCCCGTGATATCAACCCCCGGGTGATCAAGCCGCTGGTGACCATCATAGACAAGGCATTGGAAAAAGACCGGACCAAGCGGTACCAGAAGGCGAGCCAGATGGCGGCCCACCTCCGGATGCTGGGCAAGAAGCTCGACGCCCATGCCGCCCAGAAAAAGAAAAAACAGGCAGCCGGCTGACCCGGGTCGCGTCAGCCGGATTTGACGGCCTGTGAACCTAAGAAGGGATTGACATGGTAGTTGTGGAATCGGCGGGCCTCACCGACGTCGGGAAAAAGCGCAAATCCAACGAGGATTCCCTCTTTTTCGACGATGAGCTGAAGATTTACGTGGTGGCGGACGGCATGGGCGGTCATCAGGCCGGAGAAGTGGCATCCGGGCTGGTGGTCAAGACCATGCAGGATTACATGCAACGGTTCCGGAACAACGCGGACGCCGAGGAGCTCGCCGAGGTGGACCAGACCCTGTCCAAGGACGCCAACCGGCTTGTCTCCAGCATCCACCTGTCCAACCGGGTGGTTTTCCAGATGTCGAACAACCGGGCGTCTTACGAGGGGATGGGATCCACCGTCTCGGCGGTGCTTTTCACCGATGACACCGTTATCGCCACCAACGTCGGGGACAGCCCCATCTACCTGATCCGGAACGATTCCATCCAGAACCTCGCCGTAACCCACACCGTCCTCGCCGAGCAGATGGCGCTCCACCCCGAAGGCGGACAGCAGCTCGGGGGCAAATTCAGCCACATGCTCACCCGGGCCATGGGGATCGAGCGGACCGTGGAACCGGACGCTTGCGAGCTGCCCTGTTTTCCCGGGGATATTCTTGTGCTGGCTTCCGACGGACTGAGCGACATGCTGGCGCCCGAGGAGGTCCGGCGGGTGGTCCAAGCCCACCGCCCGGCCGTCGCCTGCCGGAAGCTGGTGGACATGGCCAACGAGCGGGGGGGGGATGACAACATCACCGTCATCGTGCTCAAAATCAAACAAGTGGGACAACCCGGCGGCGGGATCACGGGCTGGCTCGCCAGGCTTTTCAAGCCCGCCACTTAACCGCGCACTTTTGATACGAGAGAGGGAACTGGGATGCCGACTTTAACGCTGAAATTCAAAAAGGACGACACCAAAATCAAGGAGTACCGCCTGGAGCGCGGTCAGTCGATGTCCATCGGCCGGTTGGAGAGCAACGACGTGGTCATCGAAAACCTTGCGGTCTCCGGTCACCACGCCAAGATCGACTGGACGGGAAATAGCTTTCTGCTCACCGACTTAAAGAGCAAGAACGGGACTTTTGTCAACGATCAGCTCGTGATCTCCCACTGGCTCCAGAACGGCGACGTCATCACCATCGGCAAGCATGTTCTCCTCTTTGCCTACTCCAAGGGCGAGGCCCAGCCCGAGGCCGACGGAGACAACGCCATGAATCAGACCATGGTCATGGACACGGGCAAGTACCGGAACATGCTGGCCAAAAACGTCTCGAGCATGTCCAGCCAGTCGGCCGGCACGGAAAACGTCGGGATACTTTCCTATCTCTCCGGCGGCGATGGCGAGGTGGAGCTGACCAAGAAGCTGACGAAGATCGGGAAGAACCCGGCCTCCGACATCGTGGTCAGCGGACTCACGGTGGGACAGACCGCCGCGACCATCAGCAAGCGGCCTGACGGCTACTACCTGAGCTACGTCGGCGGCCTTTCCAAGCCCAAGGTCAACGGCGATACGGTGAAGACCTCGGTGCTCCTGAAACAGTTCGATGTGGTCGAGATCGGCTCGGCCAAGATGCAGTTGATTCACAAATAACCAATGCCTTCACGATCCGTTCGCCGCAGAGGGGTTTTCTGCGCCCACTGCGGCTATACGTCGTCCGCCACCATTTCGGCCTCGACCATTTGTCCGAAATGCGGTGGCAACATGAGATATTTCTGGATGAAAAAACGATCTTTTCTCCGATCCAAGCCCGTTCTCATCATCGGCGGCCTGTTTCTCGCCCTGGTGATCTTCGTCACGGTCCTCTATTTCACCAACCAGGGGGTGGCCGCCGAGCTTCGCCAGATCCGACAGCCCAAGCCGAACCTGTTTTACGTGGCCATCGATGTCTCGGCCACCGTCGATCCCATGACCCTGACCGACTTCAAGTTCAACGTGATCTCCCGGCTCAAGACCTTCGTGGGAGACCCGGCGGTCTCCTACCACGTGGTCTCCTTCGGAAACCCGGGTTGCGGGCTCGATTCGGTCGAGGAGGTGGTCTCGACCCGGTCGCCGAAGGACGAGGTGACCTTTACCTACGAGGTGGAAAACCCGATCCGGGATATCTCCGTGCCCAAAAATGACCCCACCTCCACCCAGCCGCTGACCACCCCGCTTTACGCGCTCATGCGGGAGGTTCTCCCCCGGCGGGCCGGCGGGCGGGTCATCATCTTTTCGGATCTTTTGAACCAGGACAGCGACTGTCCCCAGCAGTACACCTTTCCCGAAGCGGCCATCCGGGAGTTCGGCCGGAACCGTGAGGGCCAGCTCATCTTCCTCTACACCACCCCCCATCCCACCAAACTCGATTTGCAAAATGCCTTTATCGACCGGGTCCAGGCCATGGCCGGCGAAGGGCTGGTCCGGGCCTTTTTCTACCCGGTCCCCGACGAGTCGGATAACCGGTCGAGTTTTATGCGGTCACAGCTTCAGAACGCCATTCCATCCACCACCTTCGAGGTCGTCTGGGAGCGGGCCAACCGGGTGGTCGATTCCATCGTTACCGCGGTGCGCGGTTAGGGTTTTCGGTTTATCGTGAAAATACGTGACGCCCGTGCTTCTACAATGCAGAGCCGCGACCGTTAGGGAGCGATTCGGCGAGCCGATCGAACGTCGAAAATTCGCTCCCTGACGGTCGCGGCTCTGAACGGTTAAAAACCATTTTATCGTGAAAATCCGAGACGCCGGTGCTCCAATCGAAAAATCCGGAACCACGAATAACACGAATCACACTAATTTTTAATTCTAATTCGTGTTATTCGTGTGATTCGTGGTTAAATAAATTCTAATTTTTT
>CAZWGY010000001.1:45481-53754 GCA_964633575.1 uncultured Desulfobacteraceae bacterium | reverse complement strand
ATCACCCATCACCCATCACCCATCACCCATCACCTACTTCCGGAAGGTTTTCGGCGGCGTCAGGAAATAGTATAAGGCGCCGGCCACCAGGATCGAGGGGAGGGAGCCGCCAAGCGGATAGCCGCTGTTGACGCTCCATTGGAAGACCCCGAAGCCGACGGCCCAGGAGACGAAGGCGATGGGGTTGACCCCCCCGCGGTACCAGTAGGGCCCGTTTTTTTCGTCGAGAGCATCGACGTCGATGACCCGCCACCGGACGAGGAAGTAGTCGGTGAGGACCACGCCGTAGAGGGGGACGAACATGGCGCCGATGAGGAGGAGAAAGCTTTCGTACCGCTCCATGGGAAAGACGAGGGCCACGGCGATCGCCAGGCCTCCGGCAATCCACATAAGGGTTCGGGCCTTGATTCTTTGGGAGATGTTGAGCATGGAGCAAGTGGCGGAGTAAACATCCGGAAAATCAGAGGTAATGGTGGAAAAGACCACCATGATCAGGGCCGGCACGGCCATCCCGATCCGCCCCATGGTCTGGAGGATAAGCATCCCGGGATCGCTCTCCCCAGTCACCAGGGTCGCCATCAGCCCCAGAAGGTACATCCAGGATGAGACGATAAAATACCCCCACCAGGTCTGCCAGAAGGCCGACCGGGTCGACCGGGCGAACCGGGAGTAGTCGGCCACCAGCGGCATCCACGAAATCGGCATGGCGATGACCAGATCCAGACCCACCATGAACGGCATGGTTTCGGCCGGAACCATGCCGACCGCCGCCCCGAAGGACCGGACCGAGACGACGGTCATGAGGAGAATGACCAAAAGAAGGCCGAGCACCGCGCAGGTCTGCATGACTTTCCAGAAGGTCCGGCCGGTAAAGAGGGCCCAGCCGAGAGTCCCGCAGCCGATGAGCAGAATCCAGAAGGCGTCGGCCGCCAATGGGCCGCCGACCGAGGCCCCCAGGGTCGCTCCGGCCCGGCCGCCGATGATGAGCATAATCGCGGCCCAGCCGATGAGCTGGACGATGTTCAGGGCCGCCGCCAGGCCCGACCCCCGGATGCCGAAGGCCGGCCGGACCGCCACCATGGCCATAATCCCGTGCTCCGACCCGGCTACCCCGCCCAGAGCCATAAAGGTGTTGCCGATGAGGTGACCCAGGATGATGGCCCAAACGCCCGCCCAGAAGCCCAGGGGGGCCAGAAATCCCCCGGCCCAGATCTCCGCCAGGGAGATGGCCACCCCGGCCCAGAGCAGAAAAAAGTCAAACCCGCCCAGACGACGCGCCTCAGCGCGGATGGGAGTGATGTCCATGGGATGCTCCTTTGTTGTTGGTGTCTATCCATAAATGGCCAATTTGCCCGATATCCGCGTTGCGCTCAAAATTATATCCTCTGAATATCAGACATAAGCCCGCGGTAAAAGTTTTCGTGCGCCTTGATTTCAAATAAATTTTCCGATTTCTGGATGGACACTCGCTGGCGGGAGGATGTCGCCGGTCTGGGAAGGAAGCGGTCAGTCTGGTCCCGTTTCCGGGGTGATACGATGGGTCGCTCCCTGCGCTGGCATGATCCAGATCAGGTTCGAAGGGTATGATCTCAGGCGAAACCGCCACCCCCGCGTGAATGGATACCGCGGACGGCGGCCCCTCGGTGAGCCGCCGTCCCGCTGCTGTTATCGATGTGGCGAGAAAAACCCCGCTTTGATGTATTCCCGGTTCATCCGGGCGATGTGGACGATGGAGATCTCCTTGGGGCATTCAGCCTCGCATTCCCGTTCGTTGGTGCAGTTCCCGAAACCCAGCTCGTCCATTTTCCGGACCATGGCCAGAGCCCGCCGGGCCGCCTCAGGGCGCCCCTGGGGCAGGAGGGCGAGGTGGGAGATCTTGGCTCCCACGAAGAGCATGGCCGAGGCATTGGGACAGGCGGCCACGCAGGCCCCGCAGCCGATGCACTGAGCGGCGTCCATGGACTCGTCGGCGCGGCCCTGGGGGATGGGAATGGTGTTGGCGTCGGGGGCCCCGCCGGCGTTGACCGAGATGTAGCCCCCCGCCTGGATGATCCCGTCGAGCGCGCTTCGGTCCACCACCAGGTCCTTGATTACCTTGAAGGCCATCGCCCGCCACGGCTCGATCACGAGGGTGTCGCCGTCGTTGAAATGGCGCATGTGGAGCTGGCAGAGGGTGGTCCCCCGTTCCGGCCCGTGGGGCCGGCCGTTGACCACCGATCCGCACATCCCGCAAATGCCCTCACGACAGTCGTGGTCAAAGGCAATGGGTTCCTTGCCCGCGAGCGTCAGGTCCTCGTTGACCACGTCGAGCATCTCCAGAAAGGACATGTCCGTGGATACGTTGCGGGCCTCGTAGGTCTCGAACCGTCCTTTGTCCGTGGCGTCCTTCTGCCGCCAGACCTTGAGGGTGAGATGGATGGTCTTTGTCACTTGTAGCTCCTTTGCGTTAGCTCTACGTTTTCAAAGGACAACTGCTCTTCGTGGCGTTCGGGGGCGGAGTCGTCGCCCTTGTGCTCCCAGGCCGAGACAAAGCAGTAATTCTCGTCGTCCCGAAGCGCTTCGTTTTCCTCGGTCTGGTACTCCTCGCGGAAATGGCCGCCGCAGGATTCGTTCCTATCGAGGGCGTCAATGACCATCAGCTCGCCGAACTCGAGAAAATCGGCCACCCGGCCGGCTCGCTCCAGGCTGCTGTTGAGATCCCGGTCCGCGCCCGGAACCCGGACATTTTCCCAGAATTCGGCCCGCAGCTCCTGGATCATCGACCGGGCTTTGGTCAGCCCCTCGGCGTTCCGGGTCATACCGCAGTATTCCCACATAATGTGGCCAAGGGATTTGTGGAAGTCGTCCACCGTCCGCTTTCCGTTGATGGCCAAAAACTTTCTGGTGGCCTCGTCCAGCGCGGCTCCGGCCTGTCGGAAGGACTCGTGGTCGGTGCCGATTTCCGACGGGCCGGCCCCGGCGAGATAGCCGCCCATGGTGTAGGGGATGACGAAATAGCCGTCGGCCAGGCCCTGCATGAGGGCGCTGGCCCCCAGCCGGTTAGCGCCGTGGTCCGAGAAGTTGGCCTCCCCGATGACGAAAAGCCCATCGACGGTGCTCATCAGGTTGTAGTCCACCCAGAGTCCGCCCATGGTGTAGTGGACCGCCGGGTAGATCATCATGGGGACTTCGTAGGGGTTCTGAGCCGTGATCTTCTCGTACATCGCGAAGAGGTTGCCGTATTTCCGCTCGATGACATCCCGGCCGTCCCGGCGGATGGCGTCGGCGAAGTCGAGGTAAACGGCGTAGCCGGTCTCCCCCACGCCCTTGCCTTTGTCGCACTGGGCCTTGGCGTTCCGGGAAGCCACGTCCCGGGGAACGAGGTTGCCGAAGCTCGGGTACTTTCGTTCGAGGTAGTAGTCCCGCTCCGATTCGGGGATCTCGTTGGGCGGCCGCTTGTCCCCCGGCGTTTTGGGGACCCAGACCCGGCCGTCGTTCCGGAGGCTTTCGCTCATGAGGGTCAGCTTCGACTGATAGGTCCCGTGGACCGGAATGCAGGTGGGGTGGATCTGGGTAAACGAGGGATTGGCGAAGAACGCCCCCCGCTTGTAGGCCCGGTAGGTGGCCGTGACATTGGATGCCATGGCGTTGGTGGACAGGAAAAAGACGTTGCCGTAGCCGCCGGTGGCCAGGACCACCGCGTCGGCGGTATGGGATTCGATCTCGCCGGTGACCAGATTCCGGACGATGATCCCCCGGGCCCGGCCGTCGGCCACCACCAGGTCGAGCATCTCCCGGCGGGGGAACATGGACACCTTGCCGGCGGCGATCTGCCGGGAAAGGGAGCTGTAGGCGCCCAGCAGGAGCTGCTGGCCGGTCTGACCCCGGGCGTAGAAGGTCCGGGAGACCTGGGCCCCGCCAAAGGACCGGTTGGCCAGGAGGCCGCCGTATTCCCGGGCAAAGGGGATTCCCTGGGCCACGCAGTGGTCGATGATGGCCGTGGAGACCTGAGCCAGCCGGTAAACATTGGCCTCACGGGAGCGGAAGTCACCGCCTTTAACGGTATCGTAGAAGAGGCGCCAGATGCTGTCGCCGTCGTTCTGGTAGTTCTTGGCGGCGTTGATCCCCCCCTGAGCGGCGATGCTGTGAGCCCGCCGGGGGCTGTCCTGGATGCAGAAGTTGAGGACGTTGTAGCCCAGCTCGGCCAGCGTGGCCGCCGCCGATCCGCCGGCCAGGCCGGTTCCCACAACGATGACCTGGTATTTCCGCTTATTGGCCGGGTTGACCAGCTTGAGCTCGAACTGGTGTCGGTCCCACTTTTCGGCAAGCGGACCGTCCGGTACCTTGGAATGGAGCTGCATGTCGAGCCTCCTTAGGCGCTAATGGAGATGAAAATCGGAATGAACCCAAAGCCGATGCCGATGGCGAGGCTGAAGATGACCCCGAGGGTCGTGATCAGCGGCATGTATTTGGGGTGATTGAGCCCCAGGGTCTGGAAGGCGCTCCAGAATCCGTGGCTGACGTGGATGGCCGCGATGACCATCGCCACAATGTAGAAAAAGACATAGCCGGGGCTCTGGAATGCCTCGGCTACAATGGCGTAAATGGTCGTGTGGGTTTTGTCCACGAAATGAAAGTTGAACAGGTGGATGATCACGAACAGGAGCAGCAGGATGCCGGTGTAGGGCATGGTGCCCGACCCCAGGGTCCGCCCTCCGGCTCGCGCGGAAACGGCGTATCGGACCGGCCGGGCGCGGAAGTTTCCGAAAAACAGGATCGCCCCGGTCAGGACGTGGATGATGGCAAACAGGAGCAGCCCCAGCTCGGCGACGGTGACCAGCGGTCCCAGGGCGTGGAGGTGATCCGCGTAGGAGTTGAAGGCCGCCGGCCCGACATACAAGGTGAGGTTGCCGGCGAGGTGGACCGCCAGAAACCCGCAGAACCCCAGCCCGGTGATGGCCATCATCAGCTTTTTTCCGACCGATGCGCCCAGATTGTCCGTAAACCAGCTCATGTTACCCTCCGCTTCCGTTAGGTGGATATTAGTGGGACAACGCGGTTACCCTTTGCTATTGCCCATCCATAAATGGCCGATTGGCCCGATATCCGCGTTGCGCTCAAAATTTTATCCTCGGAATATCAGACTTATGCCTGTGGTAAAATTTTTCGCGCGCCTTGACCTCGACCAAATTTTCCGATTTCTGGATGGACACTTGCTAACCCTTATTCATTCAATATTTGTCGGCGTTGCGAGGTTGAAATCAGACATCCGAGGTTTCCAAATTTTTTTTTGGAAACCTCGGATGTCTTTGGCGAGCCCGGCTCAAAAAGGACCAAATCCTACTCTTTAGTGGTTTCCCCTGAGTCTGTCAACACTATTTTTCCAAGCCACCAGGCGTCCCAGGATGTGTCGAGGACCGCTTTGCAGATCCGACGGCCGGTGGTGGTCCGGAGCCGGGCCGTCACGGCGGGGAGCCACTTTTTCGGCGGGAGGTGGCCGATGTCCGACAATGCCTTGAGGTCAAGGATGAAAGCGAGCTGATCGGCGTCGTGGGCCAGCCGGGCGGCCGGGGTCTCCCCGGCGTTGTATTCCGCGATCAGCTCGGCAATGGAGTCCTCGAAGGGGAGGTCCGCGGCCAGTTGAGCCACCGCCTTGGGCTCGTCCGCCGAGACGTATTGCTTCCAGACGCTGTTGAGGTCACCGGTCCGGGCCTCGGGGAGGTCATGGACGAGGCATAAGGCCAAAAGCCGTCCGGCGTCCACCTCGGGCTCCATCCGGGACATGACGTAGGCGATAAAGGTGATGATAAAGGAATGCTCGGCCACCGATTCGCCCCCGACCCCCAGAAAATGGTAGCCGGAGCGGGGGATGCGCTTGAGGGTAGCGGCTTCGAAGAGCAGGTTGGCAATGGGTTCCATGGATTCACCTCATAATGGGTCAGGGTAGTTGGAAAGGTCGGCGGCCCGGTGGAGCGCCGGTACGCCTATGGTATCGTCGGCGCACGGGTTATGCAACCAAATCCCTTGACACCCGGCACCGCATTCTTTAATCTGATAGACTTTAGAGTTTGTAACACGCGCCGTCGGCAACGCGGATTTCCTGCTTCGGAGCACTTATGGTTCCTGGACAGATCGACATTCTCAACATGGTGATCAACGCGGGCCCCATGGTCCAACTGGTCCTCTTTATCCTATTGTTTTTCTCCATCACGTCATGGGCCATCATCCTCATCAAGCTGAGGTACATTCGCAAGGCCTTCCGGGAGTCGGACGAATTCATCGAGGTCTTCTGGGAGAGCCGGGATTTCGCCGTGGCGTTCAAGGAGGCCGAGGACTTCCCCGGCAGCCCCATTGCTCGGGTCTTCTCCATCGCCTATCTGGAGCTTCGGAAGCTCAGCCAGACGTCGAAGAAAGGGGCTGAAGCGGGGGGCGAAGGGCATTCGCTCGGCAAGCGGCTCGAAGGGACCGAAAATATCGATCGATCCCTCCGGCGGGCCATCAACACCGAAATCGTCCGGATGACCCAGATGGTCCCCTTTCTAGCCACCACCGGGAACACCACCCCGTTTATCGGCCTGTTCGGGACCGTCTGGGGGATCATGAACTCCTTTCACGGGATCGGCCTGACCGGATCGGCCAGCCTGGCCGCCGTGGCCCCGGGGATCTCCGAGGCCCTCATCGCCACGGCCGCCGGATTGGCGGTGGCCATCCCGGCGGTGATCGGCTTCAACTACTTTATGCAGAAGATCCGGATTATCGAATCGGAGCTCCAGAGCTTCGCGGCCGACTTTCTGAACATCGTTGAACGGGATATCCTCCCGGCAACAAAAGGAGGGGCGTAATGGCGCTGGACACCCGGACCGACCAGCTCATGTCGGACATCAACGTCACGCCCTTCGTGGACGTGATGTTAGTGCTGCTCATCATTTTCATGGTGACGGCCCCGATGATGACCCAGGGGGTCGATGTCACCCTGCCCGAGGCCACCTCTCAGCCGTTGCCCTCCCATCAGGAGCAGCTCATGGTGACGATCGATCGCCACGGGACCATTCACATTAACGAGACGTCAGTGGCCTTCAACCGTCTGGTGGAACGGCTCCAGGGGGTGCTCGCGGAGCGGGAGAACCGGACGGTCTATCTCCGGGCGGATCGGGATATCACCTATGGTGAGGTAGTCCGGGTGATGTCCGAGATCAACAAGGCCGGGGTGGACCGACTGGGGATGGTGACCGTGCCCCTGACCCAGGAATCGGACTCCGGCCGGGAACCGTCCTGACGGCCGGCGCCTTCGCTATTGTAGGGAAATCCTTGGATATGGATGCCGCAACCTTCTCTCAATCAACTTTGATTCATGGGGGTGACGGGGATAGCGGCAGGCTTCTGACCGGCATCTCCTTCTCGGTGATCTGCCACTTGCTGCTGGTAGCTGCCCTGGTCTTCGTCTCCGAATATGTCCCGCGTCGAGATGAGTTCCCGACGGTGATCAACGTTGACATGGTCAGCCTCCCGGCCCCCGCTGCTCCGGAGCCCGGTCCCGCGGAGGCTGCCGCGCCGGTCCCGGCCGAACCGGCGCCCCTGGCCCCGGAGCGGATGGAGGAGCTGCTTCTGGAGCAGACGCCTCCGGAGCCGGAGCCGACCCCGGCGCCGCCACCCGAACCGGCTCCGGCGCCGCCGCCTGAACCCGCTCCGGCATCCCCCGAGCCCGAGGAACAGGTGGTGATCGACCCCGAGCCGGAGCCTCTGCCTCCGGCCCCACCGGAGCCGGAACCCGAGCGGTCGGAGCCGGCGCCCGAACCGCCGTCACCCCCGCCGGCGGAGTCGGCTGAGGCTAGCCGGCCCGAGCCGGTCCCCACCAAATCCCCCCGGTATCGGAAGCCCAGCGAGCAGGTTATCCAGTCCCGGGTCGAAAAGGACCGCCGGCAGGCGGTGGAAAGCGCCATCGAGGGCATCAAGCGACGGGTGGCCGACCGCGATGGGGAGACGGCGGACGCTGGGCGGACCGGGGCCACCGGGTTTGCCCGGCAGGCGAATCTGGCCATCCGGTCTTATGCCGGGAGCGTTCTTCAGGATCGGATCAACCGGAACTGGGCCTTTTCCGAACACCTGGCCAGCCGCCGCTTCAACCTGTCGGCAACCGTGGTCATCACGATCCGGGCCGATGGGACGATTGCCGACGTCCGGTTCGAAAAGCGGTCCGGGGACCCGTACTTCGACGACTCCGCCTACAAGGCCGTCATCAAGTCCAATCCGCTCCCCCCGCTGCCCCGGGCCTACACCGCCTACGAGGACAGTTA
>CAZWGY010000001.1:42813-45381 GCA_964633575.1 uncultured Desulfobacteraceae bacterium | reverse complement strand
GGAAATTATCCGGAGCTGAAATAATGGATGAAAAGAAGATATGGAACCACCGCATCAGGGGTTCAAACCGTGTAGGAGAGGGAGCATGAAAACCCGTGGAACCATCGGCATGGCCGTGGTGATGGTGATCGTGATGTTGGCCGGGGTCGCCCCGGTTCGGGGCGAGCGCGCTTACGATTACGTTGACATCCGGAATCCGTCGCTACAGAAAATCCCCATCGCGGTGCCCCCGTTCCGGACCTTTCCGTCGGGGCGCCCCGATGTTTCCCGGGGCGGAGCGGACCGGCTGTCGGCGTATCTGGATTTCACCGGCTATTTTCAGCTCCTCAAGGAGGCCGGGTCGGTCATGTCCCCCGACGAGATGGGGCTCACCGAGGCGGACGTCCGTTTCAAGGAATGGACCCGGTTCGGAGCGGAGCTTCTGGTTACCGGCGGGGTCCGGTTGGGCGAGGGCGGGAGCATCGAGATGGAGCTCCGGCTTTTAGACACGGTGAAGCAGAGCATGCTGGTGGGAAAGCGTTATAAGGGGTGGCTCAAGGACCAGGACCAGATGATCCGGCGGTTTGCCGGCGAGATCATCCACGTCCTCACCGGCGAATGGGGAGTCTTTGAGACCCGGATCGCCTTTGTTTCTACCGGCACGGGGCATAAGGAGATATTCGTTTGCGACTTTGACGGGGAAAACGTCCGTCAACTGACCCGCCACAACAGCATCACCCTGTCCCCGGCCTGGTCATCGGATGGCCAGTGGATCGCCTACACTTCCTATGCGGGTGGGAAACCCGAGATCTACGTCCGAAACTTATCGGAAAACCGGGGGTCGGTCATCGCCAACCGGGGCTTGAACGCTACTCCCGAGTGGCTTCCGGGAAAGGGGACACTCAGCGCAACCTTTTCCCACGAAGGGGATCCGGAAATTTACCTGTTGACCCGCGAGGGAAAAGTGACTAAAAGATTAACGGATAGCTGGGGCATCGATACCTCTCCAACCTGGTCGCCGGACGGCTCCCGCATGGCATTCGTGTCCGACCGTTCGGGCAGCCCGCAAATTTATATCCAGGATGTCAGCACCGGCGACACCCAGCGGCTGACCTTTGACGGCCGATACAACACTCAGCCCAGTTGGTCGCCGAGGGGGGATCAGATTGCCTATTCCGGCATGGTGGATGGAGAGATCAACATCTACGTCATCGGCCTGGACGGTGGCCCGCCGGTCCAATTAACCCGAGACGCACGTCAGAACGAATCTCCTTCCTGGTCCCCCGACGGCAGCATGATCGTCTTCTGCTCCACCCGCCAGGGATCATCCCGGATCTTCGTCATGACCGCGTACGGAACAGACCAGCGGCAGCTCTTGACCCTTCCGGGGGAACAGACGGATCCCTCCTGGTCCCCGCGGATGAGCAATGAGTAAACCTGGGGAGTCGAACTCGAAAGGAGAAGGCGGTATGCGAGCGAAGCAGCTTATGGTGTTGACCCTCTTGATCGTGGTGGCCATGGTGTTGACCGCCTCGTGCGGCAAAAAGACCATCAAGCCGGATACTCCGGCCGCCGGGTATGGCGAGACCGGGGATGTGGCACCGGACCTCTCCGCCGAGGAACGGGCCCGGCAACGGGATTTGGATGAGGAGCGGCTTCGCCGGCAGCGGGAAGAGCAGCTCCGCCAGGAACAGATCCGGGCCGAGGCCGGCCGCCGGGAGATGGCCCCGGCCCGCGGCCGGGTCATGGATGAAGACATCTATTTCCCCTTTGACTCCGCGGCCCTGAGCCCGGAGGCCCAGGCCAAGCTTCGGGAGAAAGCCGAGTGGCTTCGCGGATATCCCGAGGTGTCGGTGATTATCGAGGGCCATTGCGATGAGCGGGGAACCAGTGAATACAACCTCGCTTTGGGAGACCGACGGGCGGAGAGCGCCAAACGCTTTCTCGTCAACCTCGGGATCTCCCCGGCTCGCCTGACGACCATCAGCTATGGCGAAGAGCGGCCGGTTGATCCGGGCCATAACGAGTTCGCCTGGGCCAAGAACCGCCGAGCCCACTTTGTGATTGAGTAACTGGACACCTCAAGAGTTGGAATGAAACGAATCAGAGGAGTTGACACGGAAGGGCCGCCGCCGGCCCGACGTCGAACAATGGGATGGATAGTCGGCTGGGTTGCCGTGATCGGGCTGTTGACCGCCGGGTGCGCCACCCGGGCCGACATGGTGGCTCTGCATGACCGGTTGGTGAGCCTTGAGCGGGACGCCGCGGAATTGCAGCAGCGGAACGAAGCGGTCCAGCGGGAAAACGACACCCTTCGCTCCCGGCTGGAATCCGTCACCCGGACCCGCGAGGAAAAGGAGCTCAAGCTCCTGGACCAGTCGGCCGGACTCCGCGCCACTCTGGACGGCTTCCGGGAGGACATCCAGACCCTGAACGGGAAGGTCGAAGAGACCACCCACGATCTTCGGACCGCGACCCGTCGTCTGGATGCGGCGGATGCCGAGATGGGGCGGAGATTGTCTCGCCTGGAAGGATATCTCGATGTCGAGCGCCCCGTGTCGGGCAGCTCGGGGATGCCGGCCCCGCCGC
>CAZWGY010000001.1:28659-42713 GCA_964633575.1 uncultured Desulfobacteraceae bacterium | reverse complement strand
TATCTCGATGTCGAGCGCCCCGTGTCGGGCAGCTCGGGGATGCCGGCCCCGCCGCTGGCGCCTCCGGATACGGATGCTGAGAGGACGGAGCGTACCCCGGCACCGGCTCCGCCGTCGCCTTCCGAAACCGCCGATGATGGCGACGACCGGGCCGGTGGATTGTCCCCGGCTGAGCTCTACCATCTGGCCAAGGCCGCTTTTGACCGGGGGAATTACGAGGAGGCCCAGGAGGGGTTCCGGACGCTCATCGAGCAATATCCCAGATCGCCCAACGCGGACAACGCCCAGTTCTGGATCGGGGAGATCTACTACCGTCAGCGCCGGTACGAAGAGGCGATTCTGGAGTACCAGACCGTCATCGAACGCTACCCCGAGGGCAACAAGGTCCGGGCCGCCCTGCTTAAACAGGGCTTTGCATTCTACAGCCTCGGCGACCGGGGCAACGCCCGGCTGATCCTCGACGAGCTGACCCGAAAGTACCCGTCCTCAAACGAGGCCAAAATCGCCCAGGAAAAGCTCGGCAGCTTCTGATTTCATGGCATCGGGTTTCCCTTTACGATCCGCCTGGCCGTGAGGGTCTTGGGCATTGATCCGGGCTTGGCGGCCACCGGCGTCGGCGTGGTTTGGGGCCATGGGCCGCATATCGATGGACACGCTTTCGGGATCATCCGGACGTGCGCCCGGACTCCGCTCCCCGAGCGGCTGAGCCACATTCACGGTCAGGTGTCGGATTTGCTGTCCGAGGAGCGCCCGGATTTGATGGTGGTCGAGGACGTCTTTTCCCTGGACCGGTATCCCCGCTCAGGAATCCAGTTGGGCCACGTGACCGGCGTCATTTTTCTGGCGGGGGCCCAGGCGGGGGTTCCGGTGGCTGAGGTGGCGGTTCGGGAAGCCAAGGGAGTGCTCACCGGCCACGGGGGCGCCGACAAGGCCCACCTCGAGCGGGCCGTAAGGAGTTTCCTCGACCGGACGGCGCCGATTCGCCCCGCCCACGCCGCGGACGCCCTGGCGTTGGCCATCATCGGCCTGCTCCGCCATTCGGACGGTCTCCCCCGACCCACCGGGCGGGCTGCCGCGCCCCCGCTCCAACGCATCCAATGATCGCCTACCTTCAAGGCACGGTGCGCTTCCGGGAAGCGGACCGGATCGTGCTGTTGACCGGCGGCATCGGTTACGAAGTCCTGATTCCGCCCATTGTCATGGTCTCCCTGGCCGACCGGGCCCCCGATGAGCCCGTTTCCCTTCACATCTACCACCATCAGACCGAGCGGCAGCCCCGTCCCGTGCTCATCGGCTTCCGGAGGGCGGCGGAGAAGACCTTCTTTCAACGGTTGATCAGCGTTGAGGACATCGGCCCCTTAAAGGCGGTCCGGGCATTGACCATGCCGATCGAGGAGATCGTCGAGGCCATCGAAGCCGGGGACGCCCGGACCCTGGGGCGGCTTAAGGGTATCGGTCCCCGGACCGCCCAGAAGGTGATCGCCACCCTTGGGGGCAAGCTCGGCGCTCTTCGGAGCGAGGGTAAGCTGGCGGCAAGCCCGCCGCGGGCCATCGGCCCGACATCAGCGGGCCAGGCCGGCGATCTGGCCGAGGCGGTGATCGATGTCCTGGTGGAAAAGCTCGGCCACAAACCGGCGGATGCCCGGCGGCGGGTGGCCGAAGCATTGGAACGAAACCCCGCCGTCGCTACCCCGGAGGCCCTGTTCGATGAGATCTACCGGGGCGATCGGAACCCATGACCGACGGTATTTTAAAATCCTCGACGGCCGACGGCCACCTGGTGGATCGGACCCCCCAGCCGGCGGACGCCGAGCCGGAAATCCGCTCCCTAAGGCCACAGTGCCTCGATGACTATGTGGGCCAAAAGTCCGTGGTGGAGACCCTCCGGATCGCCATGGAAGCGGCCCGGCAGCGCGGCGAGCCGTTGGACCATGTGTTGTTCCACGGCCCTCCGGGCCTGGGCAAGACGACCCTCGCCCATATCATCGCCTCCGAGATGGGTGGAAAATTGACGGTGACCTCCGGCCCGGCCCTGGAAAAAGGGGGGGACCTCATCGGCATCCTCACTCATCTCGAGGACGGGGATGTCCTGTTCGTGGACGAGATTCACCGGACCCCTCGGGCGGTGGAAGAACTGCTCTACCCAGCCATGGAGGACTTCGCCATCGACTTTATCTTCGACAAGGGAATTCATGCCCGGAGCCACCGGTATCGGCTTCGGCACTTTGTCCTGGTGGGGGCTACCACCCGTGTGGGGCTGCTTTCCGCCCCGCTCCGGGACCGGTTCGGGATATTCAGGAGCCTCGATTTTTACGATGAGCCGGACCTGATGCGGATCACCCGGCGGTCGGCGGCGCTTTTGGGCGTTTCCGTTGACGAAGCCGCCGTGGCAACCCTCTCCCGGCGGTGCCGGGGGACCCCCCGGATCGTCAATCGGCTCCTGAAACGGGTCCGGGACTACGCCCAGGTCCGGTCCGACGGCCGGATCAGCAAGGATACGGTGGCGGCGGCCCTGGACCTCGAAGGAGTGGACGGCCGGGGGCTCACTGACCTGGACCGGCGCTATTTGAGAACGATCATCGACTTCTATGACGGCGGCCCGGTGGGAATCGAGGCCATCGCGGCCACCCTTCAGGAAGAGACCGATACCCTGGTGGATGTGGTCGAGCCCTACTTGCTCCAGATCGGGATGATCGTCCGGACGTCGGCCGGCCGGAAGGCGGCCCCCGCCGCCCGGACCCATCTGGCGACCTTATAGTGAAATCATTGTGATGTGAGGATGAACCCATGCCGGTAATCACGCTCTTGACCGATTTCGGGACCGACGACGAATATGTCGGGGTGATGAAAGGGGTGATCCTCTCCTTATGCCCGTCGGCCGAGGTGGTCGATCTTACCCACGGCATCCCGCCCCAGGATCGGGTCTGGGCGGCGTACATCCTGGATGCCGGCTATCGCTACTTTCCGCCGGGGACGATCCATCTGGTGGTGGTGGACCCCGGAGTGGGCACCGACCGGGCGATTCTGGCGGCCGAGGTGGGAGATTATCTGGTGGTGGCCCCGGACAACGGGGTTTTAACCCGGTTGCTGATGAGCAACGACCTCGGCCGGGTGGTTTCGGTGACCAATCCGGACTTTTTCCGCCCCCGCGTCAGCCGGACCTTCCACGGCCGGGACATCTTTGCTCCCGTGGCGGCCCATCTCGCCCTGGGGGCCGATCTGGATCGGTTGGGACCGGAGGTTGATCCCCGCCGGGGCGGCGTGGTCCAATTGGACCTCCCTGTTCCCGAGCCGCGGCCGGACGGCGAGCTGGTCGGGACGGTGGTGGGGTCCGACCGGTTCGGAAACCTGATGACGAACATCGATGAGGGGACCCTCGCGACGTGGGCCGGCGTCGGTCAGCCGGTTCTATTGATCGGTGAACAGCGGATAGTCGGGCTGTCGTCCAGCTACGCCGACGTACCGCCGGGGACGCCGCTGATGATCGTCAACAGTCGGGAATTTCTCGAAATCGCCATAAACGGCGGGTCGGCCGAGATTGCCCTCGGGCTCCGCCGGGGAGAAGGGGTCCGGCTGGTCCGGGCCGAGCAGTAAAATCCTTAGTAATGAAATCCTTGTGTGGAGTCAGGTGACCGTGTTGAATGCTAAAAGAAATCCTTGTCGAAATCATTGGAACGGAATCATTCTGAGGCTGGGGCTGCTGATATTGGTAACCCTCTGGCCGGCGGTTTCGGCTTGGGCCACCGCGCCGGACGAGCCAGCCGACCGGCCCGGCGACGAGCGGATTCCCGACAACCTCATCGCCCTCGACCCCGGTGAAGGAGGTACCGCCTATGCCCTGGTGGTTGAAAAGGCGACCCAGACCCTTTATCTCTATGCATATCACGACGGGTTCCGCCTGGTGATGGACACCGATTGCGCCACCGGGAAGGCGGACGGACCCAAGCGGGTCTCCGGGGACGCCAAGACCCCCGAAGGGATCTATTTTTTCATCGACGAGCACGAAGACTGGGAGCTTTCGCCGATCTACGGGATCAAGGCATTTCCCACCGACTACCCCAATCTCCTCGACCGGCTGAGCGGGCTGACCGGCAGCGCCATCTGGCTCCACGGCACGAATGTGGTGCTCGAGCCCCGGAGCTCCAACGGGTGTATCGTGCTGGAAAACGAGGTGCTCGCCCGTCTGGCAGACCGGATCACCCTCTACCGGACCCCGCTGGTCGTCGTCGAGCGGATTTCCACCACCACGACGGCTCTCCAGGAGATCGCCCGGGAGGCGGTCTTCGAGTTTCTGGACAATTGGCGGAAGTCCCTGACCACCGGCACTTACCACCAGTACCTGGCCGCTTATGCCCCTTCCTACCTGCCGGCCATTGACTGGTGGCGCCGGTGGTCGGTCGAGCGATCGGAGTCATCTATCGAGGGGGGGATCGCGGTCCGGATGGACGATCTAGCCGTGCTCAAGCACGGTGATACTTATGTGGCCCGATTCGATCTCTACCTTGACGGCAATGAGACCCGGGTTTTCGTGGGGACCCGGAAGCTCTTTTTGCGCTATGACGACGACGTCTTTTCCGTCATCGGGGACGAGTATCCCCAGGTTCCCCGCCGTGATCCGGTGGCGCCGTCGGCGGACGAGACCCCTCTCCTGGCGGCCCTGGATATTTTGATATCGGGGGGGGCGGTGGAAGTGGCTGCCGCCGAGGAATCACCGGCACCCGTATCCGAGCCGGAGATCGCCTCTCTCGTGGATCGATGGCTGGCGGCCTGGTCCTCGAAGAACATCGACGCCTACGGCGACTTTTACGCTGAGGATTTCCGTTCCCAGGGGAAGGACCGGGATGCCTGGCTCCGCCATAAGGCTCAACTGAATCGCCAGTATGACTACATCCGGGTCTCCCGGGAGACGGATTTGACGGTGGATGCCGGCGATCCTGACCGGCCGGTAGTGAGCTTCACCCAGCATTATGATTCCAGCGGTTATTCGGCCACTGGCCGGAAGCGCCTCGTCCTGACCCAACAGGGGGATGAGTGGAAGATCTTCCGGGAGACGTGGCAGCGCCGCTGACTTCATCACGCCGTCGCCGGGGCGGAACCGTCCTTTTGGTGGACGACGATGGCCGCGTCCGCCCGATCCGCTGGTACCGGACGACCCTTTGGGCGATGGCCGTGGTGACGGTGATCAGCCTGGCGGCGGCCGCCGCCGGCGTGGGGCTCTACCTCACTTCCGAGTCGGCGGGGCGCCGGCTGGATCGGGCACTCAAAGTCGCCCGGGACGAGATCGCCACGCTTCGGGCCGAGCACTGGCGGGCCGGCGATCTTTTTGGGGAGGCCGCCCCCGGCGGATTTCGGCCTTCTACGCCGGCCATTCCGCCAACCATGCCCCACCGCGATGAAGGGCCGTTTTCAGTGGGTACGGTGTCCGTGACCGAGTTTTCCGTCAACTGGGAAGAAGGGGCGGAGCTGGTCGTCGAGCTTCGGCTGGAGACGGGGGAGACGGATGAGCGGATATCAGGCTTTATGGTGGTGGTGCTCCGGCTGGAAGGCGAGGGGCGGTATCTCCCGCTACCCCGGGTCCCCCTGGTCGGTGGGCGGCCCACCGGAGAGACCGTGGGAAAGACCTTTTCCATTGCCAATTACCGGTGGATGACCTTTCGGGCGCCCCTTCATTCGGCGCCGGATAACTTGTCCGGAGCAACGGTTTTTGTCTTCGACACCGCCGGGGCGTTGATTTATGAACGAGACTTTGCCGTGGTCCTGGAAAACAGCTCCGGAGCGGACGGAGTGCGGGGATGAAATTCACCGGAAAAAAACGCGAGACGATCTCGATCATCGAAGAAGATGCCACCTTCGAAGGCACCCTGACCGTTCAGGGGAAGCTGATCATCCGGGGGACCGTCAAGGGAACGGTGGTGGGGGATACGGTGATCATCGGGGAGACCGGCTCGGTCTATGCCCGGATCAAGGCCGGGAGCGTCACCGTCGGGGGGACCGTTGACGGTCGGCTCCGGGCTTTGAGGGATTTGACCATCCTCCCCACCGGCTGCTGCCGGGGAAAGGTCCTTTGCCGGGATGTGGCCGTCGAGCCCGGCGGGCTGCTCCACGCCGAGGTAACCCGCCTGTCGGATTACGGCAGCCCGGACGTCTTCTGAATCGGAGGCTTCAGGGCATAGACCACCACGCTTTTGCCCATCCATGGATTGAGCGCCCGTTCCATTGTCGTGAGGACGGGAGAGCGGCCCAGCATCTCCTTCACCAGCAGCCGATGATACCATTGCACCGGCCGAACGTCGTCCCGGTCCGGTCCCACCGCGGATTTGAGCCACCAATAGGGCGCATGGAGCGCATGGGCTCCGTGGCAGTCAACGGGGGTCAGCCCGGCGGCGGTGAGCATGCGGATCAGGGCCGCTTTCCGGTATATCCGGACATGGCCGCCCGGCACGTTGTGATACTGATCCGACAGCATCCAGCAGATTCGCTCGGGAAAATACCGGGGCACGCTGACCGCCATCCGGCCGCCGGGCGCGAGAACCCGGACCAGCTCTTTTACGGCCTGATGGTGGTCGGGGATGTGTTCCAGCACCTCGGCGCAGACCACCGATTTGAAGGCCCCGTCCCGGAAAGGGAGACGGCGGATATCGGTTGCGGTCAGGGCCGCCGCAAGATCTTCATCCAGGAGCTTCCGGCGGGCCGTGGTCAGGTCGGCGGCGGCCCGGTCCGCCCCCACCACTCGTTTCCACCCGAGACGGGCCGCGGTAATGGTGTGACGGCCCGGCCCGCACCCGATGTCCAGCAGCCATCCTTCCGGATCGAGCCGGTCAAAGTCAATGGTGATCACGGATGGCGTCCTTATATACGGCGACGGTCCGCCGGGCCGCCCGGTCCCAGGTGAACCGGCGTCGGACCCGACGGTATCCGGCCGCCCCCAGGTGGGCGGCCCGTTCGGGGTTGTCCAGCAGGTCCCGGATGGCCGCGGCCAGTGCCGCTGGATTCCCCGGCGGGACCAGAACTCCGGCGTCGCCGACCACCTCGGGCAGAGCCCCGCCCGTGGTGGCGATCACCGGCACGCCGCAGGCCATGGCCTCGCCGGCCGGCAGGCCGAATCCCTCGTAGATGGACGGTACCACCGCCAGAGCGGCCTTCGCGTAATGCCGGATGAAATCGGCCTGCCCGATCCGGCCCGTGAAGGTGACCCGGTCCCCGATGTCCAACTCCCGGATCAGCCGGACAACATCCCCGTTGGCCGTGGGGGCGCCGACGACGGTGAGGCGGATTTTTCGGCCGGACCGGGCCACCGAAGCCACCGCCCGCATAAGATGAAGCAGCCCTTTAAGCGGCATGTCCGCGCTGTTGGTGACGATGACCCGGTCGGGCTCCCGGACGATGCCCGGCATCGGGTGAAACCGATCGGTGTCGATTCCGTTGGGGACGACTCGAAGCCGGTCGGAGGGGAGCTTGAAGTCGGCGGCGATGTCGGCCCGAGCCCGGTCCGAGACGGTGACCAGATGGCCGAGTTGCCTGGCCACCGACGTCTGCATGGCGATAAACGAGTACCAGCGCCGTTCCTTGAGCCGCTTCCAGAATGGCCTGGCGGCGGCCACGGCGATCTCCCGGTCCCGGGTGATGGGGTGATGGATCGTGGCCACGGTGGGACGGCGGCCGGCCAGAGCCCAGATCCCGTAGGAGAGGCTCTGATTGTCGTGGATGACGTCGATCTCCCCCAAATGGTTACGGATGAACCGGTAGGCCCGGAAGCCGAAGGTCATCGGCTCGGGAAATCCCATGGTGGCCACCCCGAGCCATTCGATGAGATTGACCGGGTTCGCGAGCTCCAGGGGATGGGGAATCCGGAAGAGATCATCGGGGTTGTAGAGGTCCAGGCTGGGCAGGTGGTGAACGGGAATGCCCGGATCGATTTCCGGCGCGGGGGGCCCGGTGACCACCGTCACCCGATGGCCGAGGGCAACCAGCGACCGGCTCAGATGACGGAGATAGACCCCCTGACCGCCGCAGTGGGGATGGCTCCGGTAGCCCAAAAGCCAGATCCGCAGGGGCCGGTCGTCGGTCATTTCAGAACACGTTCTCCCGGCCCATCGCCTCGATATCGGCCTCGGGGTAGCCAAGCTCCTTCAGGATGGCCCGGGTATGCTCGCCGAATCGGGGGGGCGGGGTCCGGATTTCGCCGGGGGTGGCGGTCATCCGGATGGGCGAGCCCAAAACGGCGACGGTCCGGCCTGATCGGTCGGGAATCTCGGACACCAGGCCCCGCCGCCGGGCATCCGGGGCTTCGAGGACCTCGTCCATGGACAGCACCCCGCCCACGCAGACATCCATGCCCTCGAAGATCTCCAGCCATTCGTCACGGGTTTTTTGAGCAAACGCCCGGCGGAAAAAGTCGATGATCTCCTCCCGCCGGGACTCGTCCGACTGCAAGGGGATGTATTCGGGGACGCCGAAGTAATGGCAGATGTCATGCCAGAACCGGGGCTCGATGGCTCCGAGGGTTACGTACCGGCCGTCTCGGGTCTCGTAGAGGTTGTAGAATGCGTAGCGGCCGGCCAGGGCGAAGTCGCCCCGTGCCGGTGGCTCCCCGTATGTCCAGTACCAGCCGGCGGCCAGGGGGAGCGTCGCCGTGACCGCGTCGGTCATGGAGATGTCGATGGCCTGCCCCGTCCCGGTGCGCTCCCGGTGGAACAGGGCCATGAGCACCCCGATAACCGCGTTGAATCCCCCCGAGATGTCGCCGAGCTGGACGCCGGGGATACACGGCGGCCCGTCGGCCGGCCCGATGAGCGAGAGGGCGCCCCCGTAACCGGCGAAGTTGAGGTCATGGCCGGCCAGGTGCCTGCGGTCCCCGGCCTGGCCGTAGCCGGTCACGGAGCAGTAGATGATCCGGGGGTTGACCTCCCGGACAGCCTGATACCCTACTCCCAGCCGGTCGGTCACGCCGGGGCGGAACCCCTCCAGGATGACGTCGGCCCGGCGGGCTAAATCGAAAAAGACCGATCTTCCCCCGTCGCTTTTAAGGTTGAGTGATATATGTTCCTTGTTTCGGTTGACGCCCTGGAGAAACGGCATCTCGTCAACCGCAAACCGCCGGTCTTCCACGGCGATGACCCGGGCCCCGTGGTCGGCCAGGATCATCGAGCAGTAAGGCCCCGGCAGGAACCGGGACAGATCGATGACCAGAATATCAGCCAATGCGCCCTGCATAAGATGGATCTCCTTTCGGGTCGAGGGAGTGGCGTGGGTCCGCAAGCGCCGAACCGTTTCCCTTACAGACCCCGACCGGCCTCGTCAAGGTTTTTTGGGAGCGGCGCGGGATTGTGCTTGACCCCGAATGATCCGTTTTTTACAGTTTACCCATGTTTGAACGACTGCCTCAGACGGTGACGCTCATAGAGGTGGGACCTCGGGATGGGTTCCAGATGGAGGCGACGCCGATCCCCACGGACTTCAAAGTCCAAACGGTCGAATCGCTGATCGCCGCCGGACTCCGGGAGATTCAGGTGACCGCCTTTGTTCATCCGGGGCGGGTCCCCCAGATGGCGGATGCGGAGGCGCTGATCGGCCGGCTCGGTTCCCGACCGGATGTCGTTTTCACCGCTCTGACCCTGAACCGGCGGGGGGTGGAACGGGCGGCGGCGGCCGGCCTCGAAGCCGTGGAGGTCTCCGCCTCCGCGAGCGACACTCACTCCCGGAACAACACCGGGATGTCCCATGCCGACGCGGTGGCTGAGGGGGTCCGGATGATCCGGCTGGCCAGGCGTCACGGGATGACGGTCCGGGCCAGTATCCAGTGCGCCTTTGGCTGCGTCAGCGAGGGGGAGGTCCCGGCCGAGCGGGTGTTGGAGACGGCTCGGCGGTTTCTGGCGGAGGGCGTCGCCCGGATTACCCTGGCGGACACCACCGGCATGGGAAACCCCCGGTCGGTCGAGGATCGGATCTCGGCCCTGACGGCCGACGCCAATGATATTCCGGTGGGACTCCATCTCCATGACACCCGGGGCCTGGGGCTTGCCAATGTGCTAACGGGACTTCTTCGCGGGGTGACCCATTTCGATACCGCCTTCGGCGGAATGGGGGGATGCCCCTTCGTCCCCGGAGCCGCCGGCAATATCCCCACCGAGGAGACCGTTTATCTGATGGACCGGCTGGGTGTGGAGACGGGGGTGAGCTTGGAGCAGGTGGCCGCATGCTCCCGCCGGATGGCGGATTTCCTCGGAAAACCCCTGCCCGGCAAGGTTCACCGGCTCGCCGGGAGGGACGCCGGACCGGCTATTCCGCCAGGACGATGATCTCCGGGGTCATCTCCGTTTCCGTCACCCGGAGCAGCGCCACCGACGGCGGATGACGCCGGCGGGGACCGGCGGCGCCGGGGTTGAGGTAGAGCACTCCGTCCTGGCGGTCGATGGCCGGTCGATGGGTGTGGCCGTAAACCACCGCGTCGAAGCCGGCGACCGACGGGGTGAGGTCCAGGGTGCCCAGGTCGTGGAGCAGGTAGATGGCCCCCTCGCCGACCGGGACGGCGGCCGTGGACGGTATTTGCCCGGCCCAACCGCCGTCCATGTTGCCCCGAACGGCCACAACCGGCGCGATTTCGGACAGAGCATCGAGAATCGCCGGCCGGTCGATGTCCCCGGCGTGCAGAATCCGGTCCACGTTTCGGAAGGTTTCGGCTACACCTGGGCGGAGCAGGCCGTGGGTGTCCGAGATAATCCCCAATAACATCGGTTGTCCTTTCATGGGCGGGGTTCAATCCCCCGGCCGGCGCCGGGGCTCAGCGTTTCGCCCGTTTCCGCTGCTTTTGAACATATTCGAGGAGCTTGGGATGGGTACAGACCTCGTAGTAGCTCCGGTCGGTCATCCGGATCACCGAAAAGTCCGTTTCGGAGACCCGGGGGACCGACGCCTTGCGGATCACCAGCGGCTGATATCGGCCGCTGGTGGTCGGAAAGGTCCCGGCGTAAAGCTGGTAGCCCGATTTGCCGGTCCCTTTCAGGGGAACCGTCACCGGTTTCAGGTCGATCTCCCGCCGGAGCTTCTCGAAACCGGCGGCGCTCAGCTCGATCCCGTTGACGTTATATCGGAGTGAGAGATCGTCCGCCGTGGCCGCCATCTCGGATTCGTCGGCCGTCTGGAAGACGTGCAATTGGAACGGGCTTTTGGACACATTCAGCTTTCGGCGAAGCCGTTTGGAGCACCCGGACAGCCGATCAGCCAGGTTGATGGCCGACGAAATCATGATCCGGTTGTCGCCGTCAAGCAGAAATGCCGGCGAGCCTTTCAGAAAGCTGATGCCGATGCCGATTTCGATGATGGGCAGTCCGTTGGCCCGGTTTTTCCCGTTATAGTGCCGGACGATGGAGATGATGTTGACGGCCATTCCGCAGGCTCGGGCCACGGCGTACCAGCCCGCCGGGGTGGCCTCCCGCTCGAAGATGGACAGGATGAGCGCATCGCCTTCCACAAAGACTTTCCGGGCTCCGTATTCCCCGAGGATGCCCGAGATGGGGTCGAAGAAGTTGAGGCTGAAATGGGATGCGGGATTCAATCCCTTCTCCATCATCCGGTGGGTGATGTCGGTGGAGCCCCGGATGTCGGCTTTGAGGATGACGTGGTTGATGATCGGCCGGGTTTCGGCCACCTGCTCGTGGGGCAGCAACAGCTCATGGAGGGAGTGGTTGGTCCGGGAGAGGTTGATGAGCTTGTCATCGGTGATCAGGTGGATTGCGTCGGTGGCCTCCGCCACCTGTCGGGCATTTTCGTAATCCCGGTGGAACTCGACCAGGCTGGACAGAAAGCGGATGAAATACCCCATCCGGGAATGCCGACGGATGCGGCGGATGTGCCGAGCCAGCTTCCGCAGGGGGTCCAGGGGAAAGGTCCGGCCGTAAAATCCCGACAGGCGTTTGAGCCGGGTTTCCACTGCCCGCCGCCCCTTGTTGGTGATCAGGAACTGGAGTACCTGCTGGGGCACCAGCGGCGGACAGTAGTCATGGTAGATCGGTTGCATCTCGTAGGCGGCGATGATCCGCTCGATGAGGCCGGTGCCTCGGCAGAGGCGGATTCCCAGCCGGCCAAACAGACCCTCTCCCGATTCTCGACGGTCCAGAAAGCACAGGCGCATCGGTCCGGCGGGGCGGGCGCCGGTGTCGGGCAGACGGCGCGTTTCCCGGTTGAGCCGGGCAAAGCAGTAGCTCAGCCGCTTTTTCTGGTCCCTGGTCTGCTGTTTCAGGTGGGCCGTTTCCCCGTTTTTTCTGGATTTCCGGGTCCGGATCTGATACCGGGTACGGAAGCAGTTGAAGAGGATGTCGATGTTTTCGGCCCGCTTCAGCCACTCCTCGACCTGGCCATCCAAGGGGGCATCGCCGCCGTCTCCAGCCGGGCCGCCCGACGGCTCGTCCCCGGCCATCTCCCCGAGAAGGCGCTTGAGCCGGGCCATGAGGGTGAAATACTGGTCCGGGTCTTCCACCCGACGTCCGAGGAGAATGCCGTACTCCGAGAGCATGAAGTGGTCGTCAAAGGGGTCTTCGGCGTGGAGCATGGGGTTGGTCAGGACATCCGGGGGCAGGACGGCCTCCGGGCCGAAGTTGAGCTCCCGCATGGGGCGAAGCCCCTCGTTGATCCGGTTCAGCTCCGCCATCAGCTCCGTGCCGATCCGGCTGATGATCGTTTTGCGTTTTCCCAGGATCTCGGACAACCGGGTTTTCAAAAAGACGGTTTCCTCATGGCGGCCGGTCAGTTCGGTCTGCCGGATTCGGTGTTTGTACTGCATGACCAGCCGGTCGAATCCGTCGCGGAGCTCGTTTTGGATGAGCTTGATCACGGCGCCCACGGCCAGCCGGTCGATACCGGGAGATTGGCGCTGCTTGGCCCGGTGGATCGCATCGGTGAGCACCTCCCGGCACATCCGCCCGAAAGCGTCGAGCTCCTTTTCCAGGCTCACCGGCGGACCGAGGTTGGCGATCTTTTCCGATTCGGTCTCCCGGGCGAGGCGATGGCCGATGAGGGTGACGGCCGATCGGGTGAACGCGGGGCTGATATGGACGTCATACCGGACGTTGTCGATGCCCACGGCGAGATCGGTCAGGGAGAAGTCGGCCGAGTAGCTCAGCAGGGAGAGGCCGTCCAGCTTGGGGGGTCGGTGTCTGATCCAGAGGCGCATGTTGTGTCGATATAACCTGATATTTCAAAAAAATGTTTACAAGGTAGATGCTATCCGATATATTGCCGCCGACGTGATCCGAGTATATAAGTACTCTATTAATATGCCAATTGTCATAGAAAATCAAAGAGGTTTTTATGGCGAAAGCAAGCTCCAAAAAGAAGGGCACCCCGAAGAAGAAAACCACGGCGACCAAAAAGCCCGCTAAGGCTAAGGCTCCGGCCAAGGGTAAAGCCAAGGCCCCGGCCAAAGGGAAGGCGACCGCCAAGGCCAAGAGCGCCAAGCCGGCCGCGCCCAAAAAGGGCGCCGGCGGCCGGAAACCGACCCCATCCCGGTCGGCGCTGCTCCTGAAACGGTTCGACGAGTGGTCGCCCGCGTCACCGTATCGTCCCCCGGATCAGGCGGCCGAAGTGCCCTCGGCCCCCCCGTTTGTGTCGGGGAAAACGGCTAAGGAGACGGATCGGCTCCGGTCGCTCCTCTTTAAGACCTTCGACCTCTCCGAGCGGTCCGCACCGGTGGAGCCGAAATCGGCTGGCAAACCCCCGGCCAAGGCAAAGGCCAAAAGCACCAAGCCGGCCCCTCGCCGGGAGGTCTCGCGGGCGGAGTTGTTGAAACGGCGGTTCGGAGACTGGTCCCCGGCCGAGCTGTTCCGGCCGATGGCTCAAGCAGCGGGGGAAATCCCGCCGAGCCCGCCGTTTGTGTCGGGGGAGACGGCCGAAGAGACGGAGCGGCTCCGGTCGCTGCTTTTCAGGACCTTCGACCTTTCCGACGTGACTCCGGCCCCGACCGGGACCCCGGAGCCTGAACCGGCGGCGCCGCCGGCCGAGAAAGCTCCGGCCCCGCCCCGGCGGGAGATCCCGAGGTCCGAGCTACTCCGGCTGCGGTT
>CAZWGY010000001.1:22141-28559 GCA_964633575.1 uncultured Desulfobacteraceae bacterium | reverse complement strand
AGCTGCTCCGGCTGCGGTTTGACGACTGGCGACCCGATGAGCTGTTCCGGCCGGCGGCCGTCAACCCGGAAGTCCCCGCCGCTCCGCCGTTTGTGTCGGGGGGGACGGCCGAGGAGACGGAGCGGCTTCGGTCACTGCTTTTCAGGACCTTCGACCTCTCCGACGTGACTCCGGCCCCGGCTGATGCTCCCGTGGAAGCGGATACGGCCGCCATACCGGAGCCTGAAGCACCTTCCGTTGAACCCGAGCCCGAGACGACAGCGGACGCGGAGTTGCCGGCGGCCGAGGCGGATGCCGCCACGGAACCGCCGCCGGAACAGGCGGAAACATCCCCGGAAGTGGAGACGGCCGCCGTGCCGGAGCCCGAATCGCCCCCCGATGAGCCCCCGCCGTCCGGGGGAATCCGGCCCACGCTGCCTCCGATGGCTCGGATGGTTGCCGAGTCGGCCGACAGGGCGGCCCCAGAGCAACCTTCAACCCAGGTTCCCCCCATCGACACGAAAGGATCAGATCCCATGGAATCAACCGTCAAGTTTTTCACTGGATGTTTGGTGTTGATGTTCGCGTTCATCATCTGGGCCAGCTTTTCCAACGCGTCCAAATACTATGTAGAGCCCGTGAAGGACGGGATCGAGATCTGGAAGGGCAATTTCGCCCCCATGGGTAGCGACCGGCTGATCCGGCTGCCGGGTGCCGGCGGACCGGACCGGATCAAGGATGTTTACACGGCCGAAGAAGTGTTGCCTCTGGCGGCCGAGTATTACCTTGGCAAGGCCGAAGCCGCCCTTAACGTCCCGGGGATGCCGGATTATGATAAGGTCAGGGATTACCTCCAGGAAGCGATAAGATACGGCACCCGGAAGGAGATCCGTCAGGCCATGGCCTGGATGAAGGATCTCCGGATCATTATCTTCATGAACAAGGCGGATATCGCGGCGGCCCGGGGCACCGAGGCGGGTATCCAGGATGCCATCGGTTTGATGGAGCAGGCGGCCGTTCTGGACAGCAATGATATCCTGGAGCTGAATCGAGAGAGCCAGATGCCGCTCATCGAAAAGAAGATCAATGCGTTGAAGGACCTCCTGACGGCACCGGATGAAGCGGTCGAGGCCGCGCCCGCCGGCTAAATTCCGGTTTCCGACAATCTGTTTGATGGCTCACCGGCCCCTCGGTGGCGCATGTTGCGCGCCGGGGGGCCGGTTTTGGTTGGCGTGGGATTTATTCCGGGTTTCCGAGCGCCTATCCATGGAGATGGCACCAGACCTGATGGTGTCCGTCGGCCTTCTCCGTGGGGGGCGTGGTCCGGCAGATGGCCATCGCGTGGGGACAACGGGTGTGAAACCGGCAGCCGGGCGGGGGGGATGCGGCCGACGGCGTTTCTCCGCCAATGATGGCCCCCGCCGCCCGGTCGGCGATCCGCGGCCCGCCGGGCAGAGGGACCGCCGCGATGAGGGCCTGGGTGTAAGGGTGCCGCGGCGCCTCGATGATATCCTCCCGAAGGCCGATTTCGGCCAGGCGGCCGAGATACATTACCGCGATCCGGGAAGCGATGTGGCTCACCACGCTCACGTCGTGGGAGATGAAAAGGTAGGAGAGGCCGTGGCGCTGTCGGAGGTCGATGAGCAAGTTGATGATCTGGGCTTGAACGGAGACGTCAAGAGCGCTGACCGGCTCGTCGCAGATAATGAAATCCGGGCGGAACGAGACGGCCCGGGCGATGTTGACCCGCTGTCGCTGACCCCCGGACAGTTCATGAGGATACCGGTAGATAAGGTCCCGGTCCAAACCCACCTCAGCTAACAGTTTCCGGGCGTGTTCCGCCCGGCTCCCCTCCACCCGGCCGATTTCAGAAAGCCCTTCGGTCACGATGTCGAGGACGTTCATCCGGGGATTCAGGGAAGTCAGCGGGTCCTGAAAGATGATCTGCATCCGGCGTCGGATCGAACGGAGGGAGCGCCCTTTTAACGCGAGAAGGTCCGCTCCCTGAAACCGGGCCACTCCGCTTCGAAATGGCTCCAGCCGCATGAGGGTCCGCCCGAGAGTAGTCTTCCCGCATCCCGACTCGCCCACCAGCCCCAGAGTTTCGCCGGTTTCGACACTAAGGGAGATGCCGTCCACTGCCCGGACGTGGCCCACGGTCCGGTTCAGCAGCCCGCGCTTGATGGGAAACCAGGTGGTAAGCGCCTCAATTTCAAGGATCGGCGAGGCTGATGGGGCGGGGGGCGCGGTCATTTATGATTCTCCTCGGCCAGAAAACAGGCGGCCTGGTGGTCCCGCCCGACCGTTATGGCAGGAGGAATCTCGGTTGCGCAACGGTCAAAGGCGTAGGAACAGCGGTCCCGGAAGTGGCAGCCCGATGGAAAGTGCATGGGTGATGGAACCTGACCTCTGATGGCCGACAGCTTTCCCGGCCGGCCCGACAGGCGGGGAATCGAATCCAGAAGGCCTTGGGTGTAGGGATGGACCGGTCGGCGGAACAAATCATCCACTGGAGCTGACTCGGCGATCCGGGCCGCGTACATGACCACCACCCGGTCGCACATTTCCCAGACCACCCCCAGATCGTGGGTAATCAGGAGAACGGCCGTGTCCCGCCGGCGCATCTCCCTGATGAGTCCGAATATCTGGGCCTGGATGGTGACGTCCAGAGCGGTGGTGGGCTCGTCGGCAATGACGATCCGGGGCTCGAGCATCAGGGCCATGGCGATCATGATCCGCTGCTGCATTCCCCCGGAAAGCTGGTGGGGATAGGCGCTCATCCGCTCTTTCGGGTCGGGAATCCGGACCTTTCGAAGCCACTCCTCGGCCATCTGCTCGGCCGCAACCCGGTCGATGTCCCGATGGAGCCGGACCGTTTCGATCAGTTGCCGGCCGATCCGGTGGAGAGGCGAAAGCGCCGAGCCGGGTTCCTGGAAGACCATGCTGATGGTTTGGCCCCGGATTCGTCGCATCTCCCGGATGGGCAGACCCATCAGATCCTCGCCGTCGAGACTGATTCGACCTCCGATAATCCGCCCCGGCGGCGATGGGATCAGCCGGAGCAGCCCCAGGGCCGTCACCGACTTTCCGCATCCTGATTCCCCCACCAACCCCACGATCTCTCCCGGCTTGAGGTCAAAGGAAACCCCGTCGACGACGGTAAACGATCCCTCGTCCGTATCAAAAGCAATGGACAGGTTATCGACGGCAAGCAGCGGTATTTCCACTGTTTTACTCCATTCTCGTAAACTGCTTTGGGTCGTAGGCGTTTCGAATTCCTTCTCCCACGAAGACTCCCATGAGCATGACGGAGAACAACGATATCGATGGATAAAGGATCAGCCACCAGGCCCATCGGTAGAGCTGAGCCTGGTAGAGCAACTCTCCCCAACTGGGCGTGGGTGGGGGCAGGCCGAATCCCAGGTAATCGAGGGCCGCCAGTGCGCCAATGGCCCCCACCAGGGAAAAAGGGAAAAAGGTGATGACCGGGATCATGGCGTTGGGCAGAATATGCTTGAAGATGACTTTATACGTCGGAATCCCCAGGCAATGGGCCGCTTCCACGAACGGTTGCTTGCGAAGCCGAAGAAATTCGGCCCGGATATAGTAGGAGATGCCGATCCAGTTGAACAGTGCATAGCAGACCAGCAGCAGGGAGAAGCTTCGGCCGTAAACCGCCCCCATCAAAATCATCACGTAGAGAAACGGCAGGGCGCTCCAGATCTCAATGAGCCGCTGGGCGGTGATGTCGATGAGCCCGGCGTAGTATCCCTGGATGGCCCCCGCCAGGATTCCCATGGTCATGGAGGCGATGACCAGAAGAAACCCGAAAGTCAGCGAGGTCCGCAGACCATGGAAGATTCGGGCGAAAACGTCCCGCCCGGCATCGTCAATCCCCATGAAATGGATTCCCACCGGTGGATAGGGGAATCGGACCGTCTCCCGTTCGAAGTGGACGGTGTAATGCCGGCCGTCCACCGGCATCCGGATGGGATCGACGGTCTCCGATGCCTGATTTTGAGCAAAGCCGCTCAAGACGGCCTGATCCGCCGGGGAGAGCGTCTCCCAGACCCCGGCGTCGTCACCCGTTAAATGCCCCTCCGGGTCGAAGCGCAGCCTGAAGGCCGCGCCGGCCTCCGTCTCGGCCTCCCGAAAGATCAATCTTACGGTGTCCGGCGGATCGGCCCGGGGAGTAAAGGTAGATAGCGAAACCGTGACCGGCCCGGTTGGCAGCCCCTCGATGGTTTCCTTAGTCCGAGGGGCCGGGAGATTTCGGAAACGTTGGTCAATGGCGGATTTGAGATCAGGGGGCAGCGTCATCAATTCCGTCAGATTGTTGATTTCCGCCATCGAGTCGATATCGAGAAACGGGTCCATGCCCCGATATCGGGCCACCGAGTGATCCGGTCGAATGTCCATCGCTCCGATCCGGGGCATGGGAGTGAAGTTGACAATGATTTGATCGGGGATATCGAGATCGGCCGGCTCAATGCTTTTGTATGGGCCGTAGGGGAAGGGCGGGAAGATCATCCGGTTGTCGGGATTGTCGCGGAAATCCGGTTGCTTTTGAATGGCTTTGAAGTCGGGCCGGGTCATCCGGCCGCTGCCGGTGAACGTATCTTCAGGATGGAACTGGAGAATCGGAAAATAGGATCGACCGTCGTATCGGACGTAAAGCGGCACGTCGTTGCAGATCAGCTCGGCACCCAGGCTGATGAGATAGAGGCCGGCAAGGATGATAAGAGAATAGTAAGCCCGGCGGACTTCCCTGAACCGGCGGAGCCGGCGTTGGGTCATCGGGTTATGAATCCAAAAAAAAGCCATTCAGTGGTCAGCTCGCGCTAAAGGTAATTCGAGGGTCGATGAGGACGTAGGCGAAATCAGAGAGGATGTTCCCCAATAGGCCGAGAACCGAAGAGATGGCCAAAACCCCCATGAAAACCGGGTAATCCCGGCCGACAATGGCCTCCAGGCTCAACCGGCCCATGCCGGGGATTTCGAAAACCTGCTCGATGACCACCGACCCCGCGAACATCACCATGAGAATACCCCCGAAACCGGTGGCGATGGGGATTAGGGCGTTTCTCAGGGCATGGCCCCAGATGGCCCGGCGGGGCGAGCCGCCTTTGGCCAGAACGGTCCGGACGTAATCCCGCCCCACCTGCTCGAGAAGCGAGTTCTTCATCAGCAGAGTGAGAACGGCGAAATTGCCGATGACATAGCAGAGCAGCGGCAGGAACATGTGCCAAACGATGTCGGCGATCTTGCCCCAGGGACTCAGTTCGGCGTAATCGGCGGAATGGAAGCCGGCGACCGGAAAGATATCCCAGAGCCCCTCCACGGTGCCGGAAAAGAGCATTTTAAGAACCATCCCAAAGGCAAAGGGCGGGATGGCGTATCCGACGAAGACCACCACGCTGGAAGTCAGGTCGAAGACGGAGTCATGTCTCAGGGCCTTGGCAATGCCCAGCGGAATACAGACGACGTAGGAGAGGACGAAACCGGTGATCCCGAAGATCAGCGACACCCGGAACCGTTCCCGGATGATCTGCCAGGCGGTCTTGTTGGGATATTTGTAGGAGGTCATGCGCATACCGAGGCGATCGGTCACAAGCCATTTCCAATACCGCTCATGGAAAGGACGGTCAAAGCCGAAGTGGGCCTCGATGGCTTTCCGCTGAGCCTCTGAAATGGATGCCCCGGCCTCGCCCCCCCGGCCGGATTCGGCGTCACCAATGCCCCGCATTCGCATGATGGCCTGCTCCACCGGGCCGCCCGGGACGAACTGAATGAGCCCGAAACAGACCAGGGTGATCCCGAGAAAAGTGGGAACGACCAGTAAAAGCCGTCGGATGAAATAATCGGTTCGTTCCATGCTCAATCAGATGCCGGCGGCCTGGTCAATGCGAGAATAAGCCGAACGGAAAGCGGGGGTGTTCTGAAAAGCATGTCACCAGATCCGCGGGCGGAAGGTTTCGTCGTTTAAGATCCGGACCGTCTCTCCGCTCTGCCCGATGACAAACAGGCCGCTTTTGTAGGCGAACCGGTCGACGCCTTCTTCGATGACGATACCGGCCACCGCGCCCAAGACCCGTCGGTCGGCATATTCGGGAAAGAAAACCTTGAACCGTCCGACCCGCTTGAGATGTTCCTTGACATCATCGACGCTGAGGGTGCTTTTCACCTCGATGAGGACGGCGTAAGCACCGTCCACCGCCAGGACGTCGATCTCCATCCCCTCGCCGTTATGACGGGCCCGGACCCGCTGGGAGACCTTGTCCACCTCGATGCCCCGTCTGGAAAAGATCGTCTCGGCGGCCGGCACGACAATTCCTTCCACGAATCGACTCCACTTTCCGGTGAGAGCCCCGATTTTGGCATCGGTTTTCCGGAAGAGCTTTTCCAGCTTTTGATCGGACTCCTGGAATTTGCGGTCCGT
>CAZWGY010000001.1:11050-22041 GCA_964633575.1 uncultured Desulfobacteraceae bacterium | reverse complement strand
CGGAAGAGCTTTTCCAGCTTTTGATCGGACTCCTGGAATTTGCGGTCCGTTTCCTGGAATTTGCGGTCCGTTTCCTGGAATTTGCGGTCCGTTTCCTTGAATTTGCGATCCGTCTCCCTGAACTGGCGATCCGTCTCCTGGAAGAGCTTTTCCAACTTTTGGTCGCTTTCCTTGCGTTGCCGATCCGTTTCTTGGAACTTGTGATCGGTTTCCTTGAATCGGCGATCGGTTTCGGCAAATAATCGCCAGATTTCCTCGAATCCTTTGGTGATTTCTTGGGCTTCCATGGGCTGTATCCTTTTCGCCGCCGGCGGTTTGAATGATAAGCGTCAGAATAAGCTAAACTAAACCAAATTATTGTCGGGCCGTCAAGCATGAATCGGCGCCGGTAAGGGCATCCTTGGAGGTTGACAGGAGCCTCATTGGTCAGTCATGATACCGAGGTTGTCCGAAGCGATAACCTATTAGAGACCCCAACCCCGTGTGAGCCTATGAATTCGATATCTGAGAGCATCCCCCGATCCGAGCTGATTCATCGCATCGAACGACTCCAGCAGCGGCTTCGCGACGATTCGATAGATGCGGCCATGGTTCTTCAAAACGTCGACCGCTTTTATTTTGCCGGCACCATCCAACAGGGACAGCTCTATATTCCGGCCCAGGGCGCTCCCATTCTTTTCATTCGAAAGAGTGCCGAACGGGCTCGATCTGAATCGGCCCTGGATGAAGTGTTGCCCATCAAAAGCCCTCGACGGATTCCCGGGCTGCTCCAGGACCGGGGACTTCCGGCCCCCGCAACCCTTGGCATGGAGCTGGATGTCCTGCCGGTCAACCTGTATCGAACCTTTCAAGAGTTGTTCGATGGATGCCGAATCACCGATGTCTCCCCCGCCATCCGCCGGGTCCGATCAGTCAAGTCGGCTTATGAAATCGAACGGATAAGGAAGGCGACGGAGCTGGCCGATGCGCTTCTGGGCCGGGTGGGGGACATGATTGAGGCGGGCATGACCGAGATGGACCTGGCGGGCCGAGTGGAGGGCGAGGCCCGCCGCATGGGGCACCAGGGAATCGTCCGGATGCGCCTCTGGGGGAGCGAGGTGTTTTACGGCCATCTGATGGCCGGGCCGGGGGCGGCGGTGCCAAGCTTTCTGGCATCCCCCACCGGGGGCGTGGGACCGGGACCGGCCGTGGCCCAGGGAGCCAGCATGGCGGTCATTCAACGGCACCAACCGATCCTCGTGGATTACACGTTCGCCGTCGATGGCTACCTCTCCGATCAGACCCGGATCTTTTCCCTGGGGCGGCTGCCGGCGGCCTTGAGGGATGGGTACGCGGCCATGGTAACCGTCCAGGAGACGGTCAAGGATGCGGCACGGGCCGGGGTCCAGGCCGGAGAAGTCTATGAAAAAGCCTTAAACCAGGCGGAATCCTTGGGGGTGGGGGATCGGTTCATGGGAAGCGGACCGGACCGGATTCGCTTTGTAGGCCACGGGGTGGGCCTGGAGCTCGACGAGCTGCCCTTTCTCGCCCACGGCCAGAAGACCTTGCTGGAAGCCGGGATGACCGTAGCGGTGGAGCCCAAGCTCATTATCCCCGACGTGGGCGTGGTGGGCATCGAGAACACTCACGTGGTGACCGGGGACGGCTTGGAAACGCTCAACCGGTTTCCGGACGAAATCATCGAGATATGATCAGGAAGGACGGCGGAAATGGATTTGGTACGTTTTGACGTGGAGAAGTCGGTGGGGTGGCTTACCTTGAACCAACCGGAAACCCGGAACGCCCTTTCCCTGGAAATGATGGGGGCGGTTCAGAAGGTTCTCGACGGCCTGGCGGACGATGAGTCCGTCCGTGCGCTGGTGATCCGAGGGGCGGGGCCGGCCTTTTGCGCGGGGCACAACCTCCGGGAGATGATCGGGGAGGCGGCGGATTCCCGTAAGCTGCGGCGGATCTTTGACGTCTGTACCCGGATGATGGAGACGCTCCACCAGCTCCCCCAGCCGGTGATCGCCCAGGTCCATGGCATTGCCACCGCCGCCGGCTGTCAGCTCGTGGCCGCCTGCGATCTGGCCGTAGCGGAGTCCGAGGCCCGCTTTGCCACGCCGGGAGTTCGGATCGGGCTTTTCTGCACCACTCCGATGGTCCCCCTGTGCCGGGTCATCGGCCGGCGTCGAGCCCTGGATATGCTCCTCACCGGCCGGTTCATCTCCGCCGAGGAAGCCGAGCGATTCGGCCTGGTCAATCGGGTAGTCCCCATGTCCCGACTTGCCGAGGAAACCGAAGCGTTGGCCGGTGAGATTGCCGGCTACAGCCGATATACGGTGGGGTTCGGGAAACGGGCGTTTTACACTCAGATCGACCAGGCGGAGGGGGCGGCCTACGGCTATGCCAAGGAAGCCATCGCCCTGAACGCCCTTGCCGAGGACGCTCAGGAGGGCATGACCGCCTTTCTGGAAAAGCGGCCGCCGCGCTGGCGGGACCGATAGGGCTTGGCGGGAAGGCCTGACCGCGGGTGCCGGAGGCCTCCCCGGCGGGTAAAATTTTACCGCTTCGAGAACTGGAACCGGGCCCGGGCCCCGCGCTGTCCGTACTTTTTCCGCTCTTTCCGGCGAGGGTCCCGCTTGACGAACCCGGCCTTTTTCAATTGAACGCGGAGGTCAGGATCGGCTTCGAGGAGGGCTCGGGTGATGCCGTGCCGGACGGCGCCCACCTGGCCCACGATCCCGCCGCCCCGGACGGTCACCCGGATGTCGAACTTGTCCTGGTTGTTCGTCATGGTGAGGGGCTGGGTCAGGATGAGCTTGGCCGACTCCGTGGGGAAATAGTCGTCCAGGGAGCGATTGTTGATGGTGATGGTGCCGCTGCCCGGCGTGATCCAGGTGCGGGCAACGGCGGTTTTGCGTCTGCCGGTGGCGTAATAGCTGTTCATGGTCTCCATGTATCGCTTGCGCTTCCTTCCGAAAGCGGGTGGTGGATGGGTTCCGGTTGGCCGGACGATGCCGTTAGACCGTTATCGCCTGGGGTAGCTGAGCCTCATGGGGATGCTGATCGCCGGCATAGACCCGGAGCTTCTTGATGAGCTGGCGTCCCAGACGGTTTTTGGGCAGCATCCCCTTGACCGCGAAGCGGATCAGGTCCTCGGGACGTTTCTCCATGAGCTTGCGGGCGCTGATCTCTTTGAGCCCCCCCATGTAGCCGCTGTGGCGGTAATAGTACTTCTGGTCGAGCTTCCGGCCGGTCAGAACGATCTTCTCCGCGTTGATCACAATGACGTGATCCCCCATGTCGGCGTGGGGTGTGTAGAGCGGATTGTGCTTGCCCCTAATCCGGGCGGCCACGGTCGATGCCAGCCGGCCGAGAACCGCGCCGTCAGCGTCGATGACGCACCATTTCTCCGGATTGTCCGCCCTTGTCGCACTATAAGTGTATTTTTTCACGATGACCACTCCTTATCAAGAATCGAGCATCTCTAATCCAAAACGATCGGGGTGTCAAGCGGAACCCGCAAATCACCCGCAGGTGAATTGACACCCCAAAAACATTTCATATAGGATATTTCGGAGTGCTTGGCAAGAATTTTTTTGACGACCCCGGAAATGAGGCTCAGGAGACGACCCCATGACATCCCCCCGCGAGATCGAAGTGAAATTTTTCGTCAAAGACCCGGAAACGACCCGGAGCCGAATCCGAGCGCTGGGCGGCGAGGCGGCCGAGCCGGTGTTCGAAAGCAACATCCGGTATGAGGACCCGGAACGATCCTTCCTCCGGCGCGGCCAATTGCTTCGGCTCCGGAAGGACGACGGCGTGACTCTGACTTTCAAGTCGAACGCCCCGGAAAGCGACCGGCAATTCAAGGTCCGGCGGGAGCTGGAAGTGAAGGTGGACGACTTCGGCCGAACCGATGAAATCATCCGCGCCATCGGCTTCCACCGGGAGCAGGTTTACGAAAAGTACCGGGAAACTTACCGGCTTGACGGCGCGGTCCTCTGCCTGGACCGGATGCCCTTTGGCACTTTCCTCGAGATCGAGGGGGATCGCTCGGCCATCCGCCGGCTGGCGGATGCTCTGAAGATGGATTGGAACCGGCGGATACTGGTGAGCTACCTGGCGATTTTCGCTCTCCTCCGCCAAGCCCATGGCCTTGATTTTTCCGACGTGACCTTTGCCAACTTTCAGGAGATTGGGGAGATCGACCTGTCCGGGATTCTGCGTCGGGTCGAGGCGGGGCCGGGTTAATCGAGCCCGTCGCCGGACCCATCCGGCACCTCCCCGGGCTGCCGTCTTCGGAGCACTCCAAGGGTCTTAACGCCGGATTCCTTGATGAAGAGTCCGGAGCCGGCGGCCAGCTTGTAAATCCGGTAGGGAGCCTGCCCTCCCGCCTGAGGATCTTTGAAGATGTCATGGATAACCAGAAATCCGCCCGGCGGAATGTGACCGGCCCAGGCGGCGTAGTCCGTAAACGCCGCCGCGTGGGAGTGGCCGCCGTCGATAAAGACCATGGCCAGCGGGGTGGACCAGGCTCGGGCGGCCACGTGAGAGGGACAGACCATCGGTACGACGGTCTCCTCCAGGCCGGCCCGGATCAAAGTCCGCCGGAATCGCCGGAAGGTGTCGATCCGCCCTTCGGCGGGATCGAAAAGCTCGGGATCGAAGTATGCCTCGCCGGGCTGGTGTTCCTCGGACCCCCGATGGTGATCAACCGAATAGAGCACGCCGTTGTTCTCCCGGCAGGCGGTACCGATGTAAAGGGTCGATTTGCCGCAGAACCCGCCGATTTCCAGGCAAGGGCCCAGGCGGCCGGCGGTCATGGCGATTTCATAAAGCCGCCGGCCCTCGTCGGGGTCGAGAAAGCCTTTGATGGAATCCAGTTGGGATGCGTCGATGGGAATGTCCATGGCAGCGTCTCTCCGGAAGGGTCGCCCCGTTCGGGTTAGGAGACGTCGCTGTAACCCCGGACCAGAACCTCCCGGGGCTTGGCGCCGTCGGACGGGCCGACAATGCCCTCCTTTTCCATCATCTCGATGATCCGGGCCGCCCGGTTGTAGCCGATGCGCAGATGGCGCTGGACCATGGAGATGGATGCCTGTTTGGTTTCAGTGACCAGGGCCACCGCCTCGTCATACTTGTCGTCGAATACCTCGGCGTCATCGGTTTCGGCGGGTTTGGACGGAGCATCGAGGACGCTGTGGTCGTACTCCGGAGGTTTCTGAGAACGCCAGTGATCCGTGATCCGGGTCAGCTCGTCTTCGGTGACGTAAGCTCCGTGAATCCGCTGGACCCGAGCCGTCCCCGGGGGGAGAAAGAGCAGGTCGCCGTTGCCGAGGAGCTTTTCCGCGCCGTTAGCGTCCAGAATGGTCCGGGAGTCGGTCCGGGAGGAGACCTGATAGGTAAGCCGGGTGGGGAAATTGGCCTTGATGATCCCGGTAAGGACGTCCACCGAGGGGCGCTGGGTGGCCAGTATGAGATGGATGCCCGCCGCTCGGGCCATCTGAGCCAGCCGGGTCAGGGCCGTCTCCACATCCCGTGAGGCCACCATCATGAGGTCGGCCAGCTCGTCGATGATGATGACGATAAACGGCAATGGCTCCGGAGCCGGCTGGCCGGCGACGGGTTTTTCCCGGCTGACCTTCCGGTTGTACTGGGCGATGTTGCGGACCTTTTTCTCCGACAGCAGCTCGTAGCGCCGCTCCATCTCCTTGACTGCCCAGTAAAGGGCATTGGTCGCCTTTTTCACGTCGGTGACCACCGGGGTGATCAGGTGGGGAATCCCGTCGTAAATGGATAGCTCGATCCGCTTGGGGTCCACCATGATGAGCTTGACCGCCTCCGGGGATGCCTTGTAGAGGAAGCTGCAGATCATGGCGTTGAGCCCCACGCTCTTGCCGGTGCCGGTGGCGCCGGCAATAAGCAGGTGAGGCATCCTGTCAAGCTCGGCCACCACCGGGTTGCCCACGATATCCTTGCCCAGACAGAGGGTCAGGGGAGACCGGGCGTTGTTAAAAACCCCCGAGTCGATCATCTCCCGGAGCCGGACCGTCTCCCGGTTGGCGTTGGGCATCTCGATTCCGATCACGGCCTTTCCCGGAATGGGGGCCACGATCCGGATGCTCATGGCCTTGAGCGCCAGGGCCAGGTCGTCGGCGAGATTGGCGACCTTGTTGATCTTGATCCCCGGTGCCGGGGCGTACTCGAACGTGGTGATCACCGGCCCCGGCGTTACCGCCGCCACCTTGCCGGTGACCCCGAAGTCTTCGAGCTTTTTTTCCAGAAGCTCGGACTGCGCACGGAGATGACCCTCTTTCTGGGAAGGGGCCCGGCCGTCGGTGGGGATCAGGAAATCAGCTCTCGGAAAGGTGACCTCGGGAGAAGGAGCCGGAGTGTATTCGATCTCCCGGCGCTTCGGGGTCAGGAGCTTGCCCGGCAGGGCCGGCGCCTGAATCTTCGGGCGATGAGGCGCCTTGGCCGGTGTCGGCTCCGTGGGTTGAGCGGGCGGCGGAGATTGCACCCGGACCCGCCGGCGGGCCTCCTCCCGCCGCCCCTTATAGGCGGCATAGCCGGACCGGCAGAGACGGGCAACCCGTCCCCCGGCCCCTCGAACCCCCTCGGCGATCCGCCGGGCCGCTCCCACCAGGGAGAATCCGGTGGCCAGCATGAGCCCCACCGTCCAGACCACCAGAAGAATAACGATCCCGCCGGCCACATTGGAATACCGGAGCAGATAGGATTTCAAGGGGCTCCCGATCATCCCGCCGGCGGAGACCGGGCCGTTGAAAAAGGGGTACGCATCGGCCCAGAAGGCCATCAGGCTTCCGGTGGTCAGGACCAGGAGCAGTCCGCCGCCGAGGGTCATCCAGACGGCCCGATGCTGGTGGCGAAAAAAGAGCTGAATACCAGACAAAAGGATCAGGATCGGAATCCAAAACGCCCCCAGCCCGAATAGCCCGATGAAGAATCCCGCCAGATGAGCCCCGAGCAGCCCGAAAAGGTTCTCCACGCCGCCGGAAGCCTGGGCGTTGTGGATGGAAGGGTCCGACGGGCTGTAGGACAGCAGGCTGACGAGCGTGAAGATCACCACGAAAAACAGAAAAATACCGGTGATTTCCTTGCGAAGCTGATCCTCCATGGCTGATTAACTAATGTCCATCCAGAAATCGGAAAGTTGGGTCGAGCTCAAGGCGCGTGAAAAATTTTACCGCGGGCATGGGTCTGATATTTCGAGGATAAAATTTTGAGCGCAACGCGGATATCGGGCAAAATGGCCATTTAGGGGTGGGCACTGACTAAATTTCCAGAACGAATGGCAGGATGACCGGATGCCGTTTGATGGTGAAGGTGAAATATCGGCGGAGATCGGACTGGAGACGGGCCCGGATCTTGTGAGCCCGGTCCGGCACGTCCGGCCCCACATCCTCGACGATCTCGAGCACCACACAGATGGCGTCGTCGAGCAGATGGCCCGTCTCAGTCTCGAAGACAAACCCTTTGGAAACGATTTCCGGTCCATAGACCACGATGCCCGTCTCCTCGTCCAAAGCCAGGGTCACCGTCACGAACCCCTCCTCGGAGAGCGCTCGGCGTTCTTTCAGGATGCTCCGGCCCACGTCGCCGATCCCCTTGCCGTCCACCAGCACGCGGCCGGTGGCCACCCTTTCCAGGAGCCGCCCGCCTTCTTCGTCAAAATGGATGACCTGCCCGTTCTCCGACAGGAGCACCCGGTCGGGGGCGATGCCCACCTCCCGGGCCAGGCGGGCGTGAAGCACCAGGTGCCGGTATTCCCCGTGAATGGGGACGAAATACCGGGGCCGGGTCAGCCGGATCATCAGCTTCAGCTCCTCCTGGAAGGCATGGCCCGAGACGTGGATGTCGGAGATCTTTTCGTAGATGACGTTGGCGCCCCGCCGGAAGAGGTTGTTGATGATCTTGGCAATGGCCTTTTCGTTGCCCGGAATGAATTTGGATGAGAGGATCACCGTGTCCCGATGCCGGATTTTGATCTGCTTGTGAATCCCCGAGGCCATCCGGGCCAACGCCGACATCGGCTCTCCCTGGCTTCCGGTGGTGATAATGAGCACCTCCGAGTCGGGATAGTCGTTGACTTCGTCAATGCCGATCTCCATCTCGGGGCCAAGCTGGATGTAGCCCAGATCCCGGGCGATCCCGACCGATATCTCGATGGACCGTCCGTTGAAAACGATTCGGCGGTGGCTGTCCCGAGCCATTTCGACAATCTGCTGAATCCGGGCGATGCTCGAGGCAAACAGCGCGATGATGACCCGCCCCTCGCTTTCCAGGATAAGCTTTTTGAGGTTCCGGCCCACCTGCTGGTCGGAGATGGTGTATCCCTCGTTTTCCACGTTGGTGGAATCGGAGAGCAGGCAGAGAACCCCCTCGCCGCCAAGACGGGCAAACCGGCTCAAATCGGTGCTCATCCGGCCGACGAGGGTGTGGGAGATTTTAAAATCCCCGGTGTGGACGATGTGGCCAAAGGGTGTTCGGATGGCAAGCCCCACCCCGTCCACGACACTGTGGTTGACCCGGATGGGTTCGACCTCGAACGGGCCGATCCGGATGATCCGGTCAACGTCGATCTCGCGGATATCGGAGGACGCCAGCATCCCCTTCTCCTCGAGTTTATGGCGGACCAGCCCGAGGGTAAAGGGCATCCCATGAACCGGAGCGTTGATCTCCCGGAGCAGGTGAGACAAAGCCCCGATATGGTCCTCGTGGCCATGGGTCAGGATGATGCCGGCCACCTGCGATCGATGCTGGTGGATGAAATCCATGTTCGGGATGACGTAGTCGACGCCCAGCATGTAGTCTTCGGGAAACATCAGTCCGGCGTCGATGATCAGCAATTGGTCATCGAGCGCCACGACCATCATGTTGAGGCCGATCTCGCCAAGGCCGCCTAAAGGAATGATCCGAATCATTATGGAGCCTCGATTCCGTCCGCGTTAAAAGACGTCATAATGACCGCTCGAATCCGATGGATCAGCGCGTCCTTGGTCCGCCGGGAGTAGTCGCCGGCCATCACCGGCGGGTGGAGCCGGACCGAGACGGACCCGTCGGCGATCCGAAAGGTCTGTTTGGGCATGATCGCCCGGGTCCCGTGAACCACCACCGGTACCACCGGGACCCCGGCATCCACCGCCAGGATGAAGCCGCCCTTTTTAAACGGTCCGATACTCCCGTCGGCGCTCCGGGTCCCCTCGGGAAAGATGAGCACCGATGCGCCTTCCCGGATGGCCAGAGCCGCCCGTTTGAGGCTCTGGAAGGCCGACTTCCGGTCGGACCGGTCGATGCTGATGTAGCCGGCCCGGCGCATGGCGTATCCGAACAGGGGGATGGTGAAAAGCTCGGCCTTGGCCAGCCATCGAAACTGGACGGGGAGATGAGCCAGCAGGACGGGGATGTCGAAGAGGCTCTGGTGGTTGGCCATGTAAATGGCGGGCCGGTCCGGATCGACATGAGCCAGTCCCTCAACCCGGACGGGCACGCCGCTGACCATCAGGATGCTCCGGGCCCAGCACCGGGCGACCTTGTGAGGTACCCGGCCATGGCGGTCCAGAAACGATAGGCAGATGGCCATCATCCCAAACCCGATGGTGCTTAGAATCGTCGAGACGGTGATGATGGCGGTACGGCCGGCGCGGTCCATGTCAGGTGCTTACTCCCAGCTTTTCGAGGATGGTATCGACCATTGAGATGAGCCAATCCCGCTGTTCGTCGGTGGCGTAGGCAATACAGGCGCATCGCATCCGGGACCGGCTGCGGACCAGGAGCTCGGCCGCAAGCCGCTCCGGAGTCAGCTCCAGGGCGAAGACGAACGGCCGGCAGTCCGAATGGTCCCGCTGAACCGGGCTTAACAGCTTGTCTTCAATGGGAATCCAATATAGCCCATCGACGCCCGAATCGTCGGCGTGAGCGTCGAGGTAGGCTTTGATCGTCTGGTAATCTTCAGGGCGGAGCTGATCGATAACGTATTGTCTCATAACCTTTATAAATTAGCACAGCCGCCGGCACGGCGCAATAGTTGATCCGCTTTTCAATCAAAACCATTCCGGTCAGGATGAGAATAAGCACATTCTGCTTGATCTGGCAAGCCATTCGGAGGTAATCTCCCCGGCGACCGGGACATGAGCCCCGTCTCCACGGAACCGCGATCAATGGGTAACCGGATGAAAAAACAACGAAAAACAGAATCGCTGACGGCGCTGGCCTCAATTGCGGTGCCGCTCGTCACAAGCGTGATCATCCACATTGTCCCCCAGGGGCGGGTGGCCTACTGGTCTGAATCGAAAGGAAGCTTATGACGTCGGATGCGCCGACCGAAAGCCCGGCGTCGCTGGGGACCTGTCCCCGGTGCGGCGGCACGGTGATCGAAGGAAAACGGGGCTATGGGTGCGCCAACTGGCGGGAAACCGACGGCGGCTGCCGGTTTGTGATCTGGAAGCGGATCGCCGGCCGGGAAATCCCTCCGGACATGGTTTCGGCGCTCATCCGCGACCGGGAGATCGGGCCGGTGGACGGGTTCGTGTCCAAAGCCGGCAACCCCTTTTCCGCTCACCTCCGGCTGGTGGAAGACGACAACCAATGGCGGGTGGACTTCCACTTTCCGGACCGCGTCCCGGATGAGGAGACCGTCAAGGGAACCTGCCCGGTCTGCGGCGGGGAGATCGTCGAGAGCCAGAAGGGCTACGGATGCGCCAACTGGCGGGATGCCGACGGCGGCTGCCGGTTCGTGATCTGGAAGCGGATCGCCGGTCGGGAGATATCCCCCCGGATCGCCGAAACCCTCCTGACCACCGGGGCCACCGAGCTGTTGTTCGGATTCACCTCCCGTCGAGGCAAGGCATTTTCCGCCCGGCTGAAGCTCTCCGCCGGCGGCGAGGACGACCTCCCTCGGGTGGTCTTCGACTTTCCGGACCGGGGCTAAACCGGGCCTAATCGGTCCGCCGAGATTACTCGAATTGAGACCGGAACCGCTCGAA
>CAZWGY010000001.1:9772-10950 GCA_964633575.1 uncultured Desulfobacteraceae bacterium | reverse complement strand
ACCGGGCCTAATCGGTCCGCCGAGATTACTCGAATTGAGACCGGAACCGCTCGAATTCGGTCCGGAGCTCTTCGAGCTCAAATTGCAGGACGGAGACCGTCTCCTCGAGACGGTCGATCCGGTCAAGCTCAGTGCCATCCCGCGGCGCGGCCGTTACCGGCTCGGACGTCTCATCCGGAACGGGTGAATCGGAAAGCTCCTCGGCGTACCGATGCTCCTTGTGACCCGCCTGCCGGGGGAGCTTCCGGACGAACGGGCCGGCGGGCTTTTCAGCCAGCTCGGCCAGTGCCCGCTCCACCTCGCTTAGGCCGTTGAAGGCGTAAAGCCGGGTCGTCCGGTTCCGGATCTCGCCCGGGGTCTGCGGCCCCCTCAGCAGCAGCACGCATATCACCGCCGCCTCCCGGGGGGAGAAGTCGGCGATGGCGCCCAGGTTGTGTTCGTACTTGGCGGTCCGGCTCCCGGCGGTCCGGACCTGAAAGACAAACCGCCGCTCGCGGAGGGCGTCGAGATCAGGGAGAATCGACTCCTCATCCAAAGACATCACCGGCTCCCGGTTCGACTTCTGGTTGCAGGCGGTGAGGAGAGCGTTTAAGGTCAACGGATAGTAATCCGGTGTGGTCATTTCCTTTTCGATCAGGGCCCCGAGGATCCGGGCGCCGATGGGTGAAAGCCGAGGCTCCATGAGTCAGTCTCCTCCGTGACGAGTCGCGGGTGGATCGATGGGGGCCACAAGTGCGGCCATGCCCCCCCGTGCGGATGTCTCTATATCACATCCCAGGGGAACCTTCCAACGGCGAAATGGGGAATCCCGGCTTGACAGCACCGATCCGTTGTCCTAAATCTATTGGCTATATTTCTTGCTGACAAAGCAAGATGATATAATGGCCGGAACCGGTGAAGGATAAATGATCAAAATGAACAGCCATGCCATGATTTAACAATACCGCGGATCTTTCGTTAAGATGAGAGGTAAATACCATGGAAATGACAATTGATATACCGGAAAAAGATTTGATTGAATTCGGCAAAGAGTCCGTTCATAAAGAAATAAAGAATACTCTTAAATGGATGAAGATAAAGAATTCCTTCCAAAAAATATCAAAGGAGCTAAAAGGGCTGGATGAAAAGAGCTATTATGCTGAGTTGGAAGCCATAAGAGAGTACGCATGGAATGAATA
>CAZWGY010000001.1:0-9672 GCA_964633575.1 uncultured Desulfobacteraceae bacterium | reverse complement strand
AAAAGAGCTATTATGCTGAGTTGGAAGCCATAAGAGAGTACGCATGGAATGAATAGAAGAAAGACAAGCTCATGGTGAAGGTCGCCGCTAACCCGCGGGCCGGATGATAGAATGGTGGTATTGCTTTTGAAAATCGATCGGATCATCGATGAACGCGAAGCATAAAAAATGGTTGCTCGTTGCCGGGGTCGCCTTGGTTGCGATCACCGTCGCCTTCTTGTGGTGGCTCCGGAGCGGGGACGAGGCGGACCGGCCGGTCGAGCCGTCGATGACCCGGAGCCAGGTCCGGATCTATTTTGCCGGCCAGCAAAGCACCTTGCTGGCCGTGGAAGATCGGGCCATCGAGCATCCGGACACCCCTACGGATCAAGCATCCGCCATCGTCCGGGAGCTGATCCGGGGGCCTGAATCCGACCTGACAAGCACGATCCCCGACGGAACCACCCTGCTGGGGCTCCGGATCGCCGACGGGGTCGCTTACGTGGACCTGAGCGGAGAAGTCTCTGACAATCATCCAGGGGGCAGTGAATCCGAGCTGATGACCATCTATTCCATCGTCAACTCCCTGACGGAAAACGTGGCCGGGGTCAAGGCGGTTCAGATCCTCATCGAGGGCAACCGCGCAAACACCCTGGCCGGCCACATCGACCTGAGAACGCCATTGCGAGCGGATACCCATCTGATCCCATGAAGAAGCCGAAAATCAACGACATCCGGAATATCGGCATCATCGCCCACATCGATGCCGGCAAGACCACGGTCACCGAGCGCATCCTTTATTATACCGGCCGCTCCCATAAAATGGGAGAGGTTCACGACGGCGAGGCGGTCATGGACTGGATGGCCGACGAGCAGGAGCGGGGGATTACCATCACCTCCGCGGTCACGGCCTGCCAATGGAAAAACCACGAGATCCAGATCATTGACACCCCGGGCCACGTGGATTTCACCATCGAGGTGGAGCGATCCCTCCGGGTCCTCGACGGGGCCATCGGGGTCTTCTGCGCCGTGGGCGGCGTCGAACCCCAGTCCGAGACCGTCTGGCGGCAGGCGGACAAGTACCACGTCCCCAAGGTCGCCTTCATCAACAAGCTCGACCGGATCGGCGCCGACTTCCCCGGCACCGTGGAGCAGATGAAGCGAAGGCTCAACGCCGTTCCCCTGGTTCTCCAGCTTCCCGTGGGAATCGAGGACGGTTTTACGGGAATCATCGACCTGATCCGGATGGAATGCCTCGTCTGGGACGACGACAGCCTCGGGGCCACCTTCACGACCTCGGAAATCCCCCCGGATCTCCGGGAACGGGCCGAAACCGCCCGGGAGCAGATGATCGAGGCCCTGGGCGAAAACGATGACGCCATCATGGAAGCCTACCTCGGGGAGGTGGAAATCACCGAGGAAGCCCTCCACGAGGCCATCCGCCGGGTGACCCTGGAGCTCAAGATGGTCCCGGTCCTCTGTGGGTCCGCCCTGAAGAACAAGGGGGTCCAGCCGCTCCTCGACGCCATCTCCCTCTGGCTGCCCAGCCCGGCCGAAGTCCCCCCGATCCAGGGCACCAACCCGGAAACCGGGGAAAAAGTCACCTGCCGGCCCAACGAAAAGGACCCCCTGGCCGCTCTTATCTTCAAGGTCTCCATGATGGAAGGCCGGAAGCTCACCTTTGTCCGGGTTTACAGCGGGGTCCTTCAGACCGGAGGCGATGTTTACAACATCTCCTTGAACAAAAAGGAAAAGCTCTCCCGGATGTTCAAACTCCACGCCAACAAACGGGAACGGGTGGACGCGGCCGGACCGGGGAGCATCATCGGCGTGGTCGGCCTCAAGGAGTCGGCTACCGGCGAGACGCTCTGCTCCCCGGACCATCCCGTGATGCTCGAGCGGATCGATTTCTACGAACCGGTCATCTCGGTGGCGGTCGAACCCAAAACCCATGCCGACCAGGAGAAGCTCGACCAGGTCCTCAAAAAGCTCCTGGTCGAAGACCCGACGCTCCGCGTCCGGATGGACGAGGACACCGGCCAGACCATCCTCTCCGGGATGGGCGAGCTTCACCTCGAGATCATCGTCAGCCGGATGCTCCGGGAGTTCAAAACCAACGTCAACGTCGGCCGGCCCCAGGTGGTTTACCGGGAGTCCATCGACAAGCCGGCCGAAGCCACCGCCGTTTTCGACCGGGAAGTGGCCGGCCAGCGGCAGTACGGCGAGGTCCGTCTCAAGCTGTCTCCTCTGTCCCGGGGGAGCGGAAACCGCTTTTCATCCCGAGCTTCCGAAGAGTCCGTGCCCCCCGAATTCGTCCCGGCCGTGGAAAAGGGGGTCATGGAGTCCCTGGAAAGCGGATCGCTCATGGGATATCCGGTGGTGGACGTCGAGGCGGTCCTTTTGGGCGGTGCCTATCGGGAGTCTTTGGGGACGGCCCTGGCCTATCAGGTGAGCGCCTCCATGGCCTGCAAGGAAGCATTGGCGGAAGGAAATCCCTATCTCCTCGATCCCATCATGGACGTGGATGTCTTCGTCCCCGAGGATTTCATGGGGGAGGTGATCGGCGACTTGAACGCCCGGAACGGAAAGATCGAGGCCATCGAACCAAGGGGTGGTCTCCAGGTCATCCAGGCCACCGTCCCCCTGGCGGAAATGTTCGGCTATTCCACCGACCTCCGGTCGGCCACCCAGGGCCGGGGGACCTTTACCATGCAGTTTGCCCGTTTCGACCGGGCGGGATAGGAGCGAACCGGCGGCGGCTTCGGACCTCCTCCTTTTCCGCCATCCGCTCCCGGGCCGCCGCCTTGCCGACGGACTTCAAAATCTTCCGGATCTCCTCGGCCTTTTCGGGGTCCCCCGTCAGCTCGGCGGCCCGCTTCAGGTGGAAGAGGGCCGTCACCGGGTCTCCGGCTTCCTTGTAATGGAGGCCGAGGTAATAATGGGCCTGATCGAGAACATCCAGCCGGCCGTAGGCCTCTCCCAGGAAATAAAGGCCCCGGGGGTAGCTCGGGTAGACTTTCAACAACCGCTCGAAAAGGTCCACCGCCGACGGGTAATCCCCGGTCGCCATCCGGGTCCGGCCGAGGTAAAAAAGCGCGTCCGGAGTCTTCGGGTCGATGCTGAGGGCCCCGTCGAGGGTTTTCCGGGCGGCCTCGTAGTCGCCGTCCAGAAAGTAGATCCACCCCAGGTCGGCCAGGATCTGGGGATCAAAGGCCCGTTTTTTCAGGACCGTCTGGAGATGGGCCACCGCCGCCGACCGTTTCCCGTTCCGGGCCAGAGCCAGGCCGTAACCGTAGTGGGCAATGGGGTCAACGCCGGCGCTTTCGACCCGGCTCCGGTAATCCTGGAGGGCCGCGTCCAGGTCGCCGTATAATGCGGACAGCCGGGCATGGGCCTTTCGGAATCCGTCCATGTCGGCCGTTGTCGGCGCCGGAGAGTGGGTTTCGATCCAGGAACCGATGTGGGCGATCCGCTCATCCACCGCCGGGTGGGTGCTCAAATAGGTGGGGATCGATTCGGGACCGAACCAGCTTTTGTCCCGGATTTTTTTCAACATGGTCAGGAGTCCGCCGGCCCCGTAATCGGCGCCCTTCAGGTAGCTCAGGGCGAGCTGGTCGGCTTGGCGTTCGTCCTCCCGGCTGTAGGCCAGGGAGAGCGACTGACCGGCGGCCATCGATCCGATGCTGACCGCGTTGGCCGCGGCCGCCGCGCCCCCGGCCCCCAGAAAGACGCCGGCGGCAATCCCGGCCAGGGTTGCCAGGCTGATCTTCGTGGACCGCTCGATCTTTTCCGAGATGTGGCGGCAGACCACATGGGAGACCTCATGAGCCATGATCCCCGCCAGCTCCGCCTCGTCGGTCATGGCCTCGATCAGCCCGCTATTGATGAAGATATGGCCCGCCGGCGCCGCAAAGGCGTTGTAAGTCGGCTCGTTGATGACATAGAAATGGTATTTGAACGGCTGCGGGGGCATCTGGGCCAGAATCCGCTCCCCCACCGATTGGATGTAGCGGTTGATGTACGGATCATCAATCACATCAAAGTGTTCCCGGACGACCTTCAAAAATTCCCGGGAAAGCTCCTCTTCTTCCTGGATGGTAATGGCCGATGCCGGATGGGGCATGGCCAGTCCGAGAATGACAAGACATATCAAAAATCCGTTAATGTATGGATAGCGATCGATCATCAGGCTCCCTCGTTGGATTCAATCATGCTATGGGCTAGAATATATCAAAATCGGGATAAGGCAACAAAAAAGTCTTTACAGAGTTGCTGAATCTGGTTTATAAATGAATTCCGTATTCAGATTGAATGTAACTTTATAAGGTATGTATTAAGATATTTTAGAATGCTGGGCGGGGTAAAGATCATAAGGAAAAGTAAATTCAGTAATGTTTGCCCGATGCTATCTGTGGCATATAACTTGCTTTCCATTTGCGACAGTGAAGTGAATTCAATTTGGGTGTAATGTCGATGCATTCCGCTAAAAACATCCTCTGTGTAGTGATAGTCGTTGCCATCGGTATGGCGGTGATGCCACGGTATGCATTTGAGGATATAAGCCGAAATGGTATTCTTGATCTTCAGGATAGTATTTTGGTGGCCCAAGAGATTAGTAATGTAGCGGATGTTAAATCTAACATTCGATCGAGCTTGGCCAAAACCATAACGGTTTTTAAGGCAATCGCTGACATCGATGAAGTCATAAAGCCTACCGAGGACCTTGGTTCTTCACACCCCCAAATCACTTTTTTACTCTCTCCGTGCTTTTTTGAATCGTTTCCTTTGTTTTCTCTCAGAGATTCGGAAAATGGCAAAGATTCCAAGACGATTTGCATTATACCCGAAGTGCCTCCGCCTCGATTTTTTTAGCTCCGTTAATAATCTGTTCATATCAACTACTCTCTATTTATTAATCAATTTGTGAGGAGGCACAATGAAAAAGCTATTTTCATTAATTGTATCTATTAGTTTTATTCTTTGTTTTGCATCATCATCGTGGGCAGATTTGACCTTTATTCATCTGGATGATAGCGGGTCGCCCGTAACTATTGATATCGGAGTAGATGCAACGACGGCGGCGGCCGGAGGAATCGCGGGTGCTGCATTTACGTTAAAACATTCAAGTGAGTTGACCGTAAATGTATCAAGCACCTTTTTTGAGACATTTACTACCCAGGGGTTTGATGCTTCAGATGGCTTGGATGCCCAAGATGAAGTTGATGGATATGCGTCTCCCTTGGTATCAAATCCCATTACGAGTCCTTACTCAGGAACCCGTATTGCTGCAGCTCGTTTTGAGGAAAAAACAGCGACGACATCAGATGCTTTGTTTTCCTTAGAAATTACGTGCTCCGGCTCTGGACCGTATTCCCTTGAAATTGTGGCAACAAAGCTTTCAAACACAGATGCAGGGTATGATTCTACTGGAGAAACGATAGATCTCCTAATTGGAGCGGATGAAACTGTTTCTGATCCAACTGATCCAAACGCATTTCCTAAAAGATTGCAGAGAAATGCAGATGAAAGCCATGTTTTTGCGAATATAGGCAATATAACATGTCCTACCGCAGGTACAATCGCTGAGCTGAATCTTCAAGCGGGCTGGAATATGGTATCATTACCTGTAACGCCAGTTGACCATAGTGTGTCAACACTTTTCCCCGAGGCAACCGATGTTTACAAATTTACTCCGGGAGTTGGCTATGAAGAGGTAACAAGCTTGGAGCCCGGTGAAGGTGGCTATTGGGTGAAGGTGCCAGCAGCTAAAACTTACAGCATAAGCGGGCAGGAGATTGCGTCATATTCAATTAGCTTGTCAACTGGTTGGAATATGGTTGGTGCTGTAAATGGGAGTGGAATTACACCGGGTACAAATCCGGCAGGTGTTATCACTGATATCTATAAGTTTACACCGGGTGTTGGTTACGAAGAATCTAGCACGCTTGAAGATGGGTTAGCTTACTGGGTAAAAGTTTCTGAAGCATGTGTTTTGTCGGTTACCAAATAAGTATGTATGGACTATATACGAGACAAATAAGGAGGAACAGTTATGATGAGTCGAAAGTTTATGTGGATTCTGTGTACATTAATGATGCTATCTTTTTTTAGTAATTCTGCATTTGCATGGGAACTAACACTGAATTTTGAGAATGATTTGACGGGGGATATCACTTATGGGAACGTGATTATTGGCGTGGATTCCACAGCATCAACAGGAGATAATCCCCCTCCTGCTCCAGGAACGACAATTACCGGAAAATTGATGGCTGTGGGTGGTAGCGGTGATAATTGGAAAAAGGTGATTCATGAGACTGGACAGGATGAATATGCATGGTGTTTAGCTATTGATCCTAACGGTGAGCAATCCCAATATGGCGATGAGGGAAACGTTACTGTTAGCTGGAATCCTTCTGGCCTTTCGGGTGCATTTGAAATGCGGGAAGGCGTTGATGGAACAGGAAGCGTAGTAGTCAGCGATATGATGACGACAACCACCTATAACTTTTCTGGGAAAACGGAAACTGTTTTCACGATTCATTATACTCCTCCAGTAGGAGGTGATACCTTCACGTTAACTACAACTGCTGATCCAGCGGCTGGAGGCAGCATAGCATTAGATCCTGCCGGCCCGACTTATAATAGCGGAACAGAGGTGACAGTTACTGCAACGGCAAATACTGGATACACATTTGATAGCTGGACAGGCGATTATTTAGGTAATGGTAATCCCATAACCATCACGATGAATGCTGACAAGTCCGTAACCGCAGTTTTCACAAATGGGGTTGATACCTATACCTTAACTACAGCCGCCAGCCCAACTGAAGGAGGCAGCATAGCATTAGATCCTGCCGGCCCGACTTATAATAGCGGAACAGAGGTGACAGTTACGGCAGAACCCGCGACCGGATACACATTTGGTGTCTGGGGTGGTGACGTTTCTGACAACACTAATCCCGCAACCATCACAATGGATGCTGATAAAAGCGTCACTGCTTATTTTATTGAGGAGCAAACAGAGTACACAGTAACTTTCCAAGCAGGGGCGAATGGTTCTATAACAGGTACGTTAGAGCAAACGGTAGCTGCTGGAGGCGATGCAACCGAGGTTAGTGCAGTGCCTGATACAGGTTATGTTTTTTCCGGATGGACAGGGGGGTATACTGGAACTGAAAATCCTTTGACCATCACCGGGGTTTCCTCGGACATGACTATCACGGCTAATTTTATTGCGGATGATGCGCCAGTTGCTGAAAGCGGGTCATTGGAAGTAACTCGGGGAGCTTCTGCTGATGGTACGTTAAGCGCAACCGGAACGAGTCTGACGTATAGCATAGTAACAGACCCGACAGAGGGCACGATTACGAACTTCGATCCCGATGCGGGCACCTATACTTATACTCCTACAACAGCAACTTATGTCGGTACAGATTCCTTTACTTTTAAGGTTAATGATGGAACCGAAGATTCCAATGAGGCGACAGTGACAATCAACATCTCCTGCGTCAAGGGTGATGTTGATGCAATGGGTGATGTAAATACTGATCCCGTTGAGATCTATGACGCGCTGATCGTTGCTGAGTATGATGCGGGCCTGAAAGCCGAGGCCGAATTGCCTTGTTTCGGTTCGGCCAATGTGGATGGCATTGATGGCGTCACCATTTACGATGCCTTGGGCATCGCCATTTATGTCGCCAATGGCACTTGGTAATCATCAGTTAATAGAATGCTCAAGGGATTATAAAGGAGCTTCGTATGAGTGAAATATATCGATATAGATGGCTTTGCGTTTTGCTGAGCTGCTTCTTCCTTATCGGGCTTTTTGCCAGCCCGGTTATGGCGGAAGAAGCGATTGATGAAAACGATAAGGATGCCCCCTCCGCCTATTGGGTTGATCGGGATAGCGGTGAAAAAATTGTCACGATACAGGTACCAATTGGAGGAGAAAAGGTCGTTCGTCTCCAGGCTGAAATTCCGGAGGATAAGACACTGAAGGCGTATTCATTTGGGCTGCTTCTGGAAGAAGATGCCGGTATCGAGATTACCGATGTGGCGAAAGTTGAAGATGCCGAGCTGCCTCCCATGAACATCAATCCCAACGATGATGGCGAGGTTTTCGTCAACGCCTTTACGATGAAAGGCGTTGAGGGCGAGGCAACCATAAGCGTCGTGGATGTCAGCATAAAGGGAATAGTTCAGGGAACCTCCTATCTGTCCACGTTATTTTCCGCTTACGGCTCAAATGCCGTGGATCAATTTTTGCCTGAAATTGAGCCGTTGACCGTTGAGGTAAAGTGATCGCAACAAATCCAATAATCGATACTTTGGCATGAATGAAGAAAGCCCCGAGAAGTCTCGGAAGAGGCCAACGGGGCTTTCATTCCATTGGATATCGACAATAGGTATAGAATAGCATAGAGAGGAGAAGATATGCCACAATTCACGAGATCATATACCGCAAGGCGTTTTACGCTTTTTGCGGCTATCTTGTTTTGTAGTTTTATAATCAGTGGGATGGCAGCTCCGGTATGGGCTGCTAATCAGGCCTACTGGGCGACACCTGACGGATCCGCCGTTCAGTTGTCGTCTTTGGACCTGGCGGTGGGAGAGACACGGACGATCCGGTTGATGGCGGATGTGCCTTCGGGACAGACTCTGAAAGCTTACAAATTCACTTTAACCTATGATCAGAACACTATTACACTGAATTCGGTTTCGGATTCTCCGAATGCCGCGATCCCAACAGCGGTGATCAACGATACTACTGCTGGCGAGATCGTAATTAATGGATACGACACAACCGGTGTTGCTGGTGCCGCAACAGTATCATTTATTGATGTGAGCATTACCGGAGCGGCAGCCGGAACCTTCTCTTTCGGGATTACAGTCGATAGTTTCGGTAGTGATGCACAAACCGAGTTTAAGCCGGCTCCCGTCAGCATGCAGACGGCAGTGACTGACATTACGACAGGAGGAAATGAGGTTTACTGGGTCGATTCCAATGGTGCTCGATTGGATCAGGTCGATCTCAACGACGGAGAATCCGCTACTTTGACCCTCGTAGCCGAGGTGCCGGCTGGTAAGACCCTAAATGCATTTAAATTTTCTGTGACTTATGATGATACATTGGTAAGTCTGGTGGATCCCCCTAGCATGGCTGCGGGGAATCCGTTTGCAAGCCAAGGATTTATTAATAGTGGAATGGCTGGAACCATTGTGGTCAATGGATTCGATGCCGTTGGCGTTGCAGGAGGGGCATCCGTCCAGCTTATTGATGCAACTTTCACCGCGTTGACACAGACTGGCTACTTCAATCTGACCACCGAGGCGCTCGCATTCGGTTCTAGTGCGGCGGATGAGTTCCCACCAACCCCTGCTGATATGTGGATTGCTACTAATGGTGGCGTTATTGAGCATACGATTACAGCCAGCGCCGGAAACGGGGGATCCATTAGCCCCGTTGGGGCGGTTCAAGTTACGAGAGGCCATAGTCAAACTTTTACAATTACGCCAAATACCAATTATGTCATTCAAGATGTGGCAAAGGACGGTGCTTCAGTAGGAGCGGTAGCGAGCTATACTTTCCCCAGTGTGGCCGCGGACCACACCATCGCCGCCACATTCAGATACGTTCCGCCATACGTTCCGCCGACAACCTATTCCGTCACCGCTTCGGTTTCCGGTGAAGGC